>JAFSRL010000017.1 GCA_017446125.1 Lachnospiraceae bacterium | reverse complement strand
CCGAAACCGCCTGGACGGTGATGAGTCCCGGCCAGTAGCAGATCTCATCGGCCGCGTCCGCAGTCGGGAGGTTGTCGAAGGCAACCTCTTTTCCCTGTGCGTCTTTGTATACCGCGGGGCGGGTCCGTTTGTCGATTGCGCTCTTCGCGTTCGCGTGCGCGATGACGACGGGAATGCCGCGCTTTATGGCTTCGAGAATGTAAGGGTATTGTTTGTCGTAATAGCTTAGGCCGCCCGCCGGTACCGCGATGATGTCGACGTTGTCCGCAAGCGCCGCCTGAAACGCACCCTCATAGGCATCGCCGCCGGTGACGCGGTCGTCTTCCGTCGTGACGGCTGCGTAGTTGTAGATGGTTGCCTTCGGCGCCACGCCCAAGGGGGCTGTCCCGTAGGTCGCGCCCTGACCGTTGCCCGCGAGCACGCTCACCATGTCGGTCGCGTGGAAGGCAAGGTCAAAGTTGTTTGTGACGGGCGAAATGTCGCCATAGAACGGCGTGATGTTTTTGGGGCGCGTGATGATGGTTGCGTCCGCAAGCCATGGGACGTCAGGGTTGATCATCGTGTCGATGTCCGCGATTTTGATGCCCGCGCCGTTGATGCCCTGCGCGTGCGCCTTATCGACATGAAAGTCATAGTAATACCACAGGCCGCTCACCGCCGCCTGCGAAGTGAATGCCGTGCCGCCGGAAAGCGCCGCGGACACGACCAGTCCGAGTGCGGCTGCAAGTGCCGCAAACCGTTTTGTACGCATAGTGATATTATATCATAAATGGAGGGGGAGATGACAAAAGGGACAGGTCCAAATGTCACCATGGGAAGCCGGTGACATTTGGACCTGTCCCCTTTGTCATCTCCACTTTGTCATCGTGTATAATGAAACGAGGAGGGCAACTATGGCAAAACACTACGCGCTTGTTACGGGCGCATCCAAGGGAATCGGTCGTGCGGTGAGTTACGCGCTTGCAAAAGAGGGGTATCCCCTCATCCTTATTGCGCACACGGATGCGGAAGGGCTTGAGGCTACGGCTGCGCAGTGCAGGGAGCTGCTAAGAACAGCTGCTTCCGGCGGGGGAAAGCTGCCGGCAGACAGCGGCGCTGCCACCCAAAAAACAGATGCCGCCGGCAATGCTTTCGTTCATACATTTCTATGCGACCTCTCGGACCCTGACGCGGTCAGGCGGCTGTTTGCGGACCTCTCCGCACGCGGGATCGGGCATCGTTTGAATCATCCGGATACCATCGGGGTGCTTGTCAACAATGCGGGGATCGCGCACTTTGCCCTTGTGCAGGATATGAGCGACGAGGACTGGCGGCGTGTGACGGGCGCAAATCTCGACAGCGTCTTTTATACCTGCCGTGCCGTCGTGCCGATGATGGTGTATGAACAAAGCGGTGTGATCGTGAACATCTCCTCTTACTGGGGCGAGAAGGGAGCCGCGTTCGAGAGTGCCTACGCTGCGAGCAAGGGCGGCGTGAACGCATTCACGCGTTCGCTTGCCGAAGAACTCTCACCCTCTCACATCCGCGTGCATGTCGTTTCGCCGGAATTTGTGGACACGGAAATGAATGCGCATTTGACAGAAGCAGAGCGCGCGGACGCAATCGCCGCCATGCCGTCAGGACGGGCGTTTACCGCAGATGAAATCGCAGCGAAGGTGATGAAGCTGATTGCGGGCAATCAAAACTTGTGATTAATCCCACTCTGTTTCATAATGCTGTTTGCCGTATGCCGGGATTTGATCTTAGAATCTACGGGAAAATTCTTCTTTACAATCGGACTGAACCAAATATCATGGTCTCCTTTTCCATGTCTGACAAAGGAGCAACCATTATCCTTCAGGAGCTGCCTGACTTTTTTCTCATATTCAGCCATTACGCAGGAATTTCCTCGCGATTCTCTGCAAAAAAGTGCAGGTACTTTGGCATGTTCAATTGATTCATTTCTACGATTTCAGGGATTGCTTCTCTTACCCTGCGCATCAGTTCGTCCAAGGATTCGGACTCCAACGTGAGGGGTATATAGTCGTTTATTGCAATCCATACGCCTGCCTCATTATCCCATTGCAATTGAATGACGTATTCCATGACAGCCTCCCGGACAAATGGTTCACTCGCTTACATTTCGATTATATCATAACCGGTTGCGGGGTGAAATCTAACGGGGAAGGATGCCTTCCAACTGCAGTTCCCGATAACGCATGAACTGCAATCCCGAAGGCCAGGTGCCGTCATCAGAAGTTTCATACAGGATGCCGATACTGCCATCCGCAAGTTCCGTCATGCAGCTGTAAGCAAAGAGCGTCTGTGCGTTTGTCAGCTCATGCCGGTACTCCCACTCAATGCGGTAGCAGGGTAACCCGTCCGCATAGTATCCGTTCTGTTTGATGAGACCGACATAGACCGTTCCGTTTTTGCGGCCCCTGTCCGCTGCGGAAGTCATCAGGATTGCAGGATACGTCTTTGACGGATCACGCGGATCCGCAACCTCCTGCGATAAATTGATGGCGGAAATCTGACAGTTCACGCCTGCTTCATTGTCGCCCATCACGGTCCAGACATCTCTCCAGCTTTTTCCTCCGTCGGTGCTCGTCGCGCCGATGTACCTGCCGCCGCTCCATGCCGTATTGCGTACAAAAATTTTAACACTGCCATCCGGCATTTCCACAAGCGCCGCCTCACTGATCCCATTGGTCGTGGGGATAAAGCTGCCGCACTCCCAGTTCATGCCGCCGTCGTCAGAATAAATCACGCAGGTTGCGGAGGATGCGTTCACGCCCGGAACATTATTCACGGCGCAGTATACCGGCACCAGGATTCTACCCGCATGCGCACCGTTCTTTAACTGAATGCCGCGCCCGGGACCCGTGATAAAATGCCTTGTGTTCTCCGGCTTCACCATGCCGCTCACGATCGTATCGGTGTGCCAGGTCGCCCCGTCATCCTCGGTGTAAACCTGAAGCAGATAGCTGGTATTGTACATCTGCAACGCCGAATCCCTGTAAAAGATTTTCATGGGAACGGTCTTGTTTGTGTAGGTGCTGTCAGAGGACTTCTGCCTGATAGTCTGCATGACACCGCCCTTGTACAATTCAAACTCGCTGCTTAACGTATAATCCGTCAGCAGTCCGAGGCTTAAGTTGCTGTCATTCACCTTCTGTCCGTTTGTCAAGTATTCCTTCGGCGTGCCGCTTAAATTGTAAATCCGGTAGCGTCCGTTCCGGTCCGTTTCGCCATAAATGTCTGCGACATAATTGAAGTCCGCGCGTTTCGTGTTATTGTTGACACCGTCACTGCCGACATTGTTTTTGTCCGAAAGCAGAAGATACTTTTTCCCTTCAATCGTGCAGAACCCGTCACCGTAAGCAACGGAACGCATCGTGGAGTTTGTAATCGATCCGTTCGCGGCAACATTCATGTTCGAGAACAGTCCGCCGTTCCAGACCCATGCATCGATCAGAATACAGGTGCGGTTTGTGTAAACCGTATCCTCGTAAATCACGCCGTCAATCAAAGAGGCAGACTGTTTGCGGTAGCCGGTCGTATCCGTGTAATCTTCAAAGTGCAGCGCGTCCGGCACAAAGGCATCGCCCCAGCCTTCTTCCGTGTCATATCCGGTTGCATTCTTTTTGATTCTGATTGCGGCATCGATATTTTCCGCGGAGTCTCCGGTCGAGCCGAAGTTCGCGTCGCTGCCCGCAATCACGGTGCCGTTTGCGGTGGTGTACAGAAACGGTATTCTGAAGAACTTTGACCCGGTCGTATCGCCGTTGTAAAAAAGATTCATCTCCGAAAGGTTGCGCTCTTTGTTGGCGGAAATATCCTGTTGTGTGTCCGGCGAAGGGTCTTCGGCGCTGCCCGTGAGCGTTTCCCCGGTTAAAACAAAGCGTATCTCGGATGCGGAGATGTAGGTATTCTTTTTTGTGCCATACGTCGTAACGCCCTCTAAGCGCAGGTAGGATGCCTTCGTCGCGGGAAAATCCACAATCTTCCATTCGTTGTCATTGTTCCAGCGCCCCTCTGCGACGACCTTCCAGTTGCTGTTGTCGGTACTCGTTAAAATGCGGTAGCACTCAATTTTGCCGTTGTTGGATTTCCCCTGTTCCTGACGCGGTAAGTAACGCAGTTGGGAAACCGCCACCGGGTGCGTGTCCGGATGGTTCCTGTAAAGCGCAATGTCTTCGTCGGTCATCAGCTGCATCGTGATGTACCGCTCGCCTTCCGATGCTCCCTTGAAATCACTGTGCCATATTGTTGCCGCATCACCGTCGAAGGCATTGCACTTGCCATTGTCCTGCTGTACAGTCTCCTCGCTTCCGGCCTCAATGTATTCTGTGCCCCAGTTTTTCCCGGCAACAAAAGTATTGCCGCCTTCCTCTAAAGAAATCTCAGAGATACCCACGCTGTGCTTTGCTCTCTTTTTTCCTTCCTTTGCCGTGACGGAAAGTGTCATGCTGTAAACCGGGGTGGGTGCATCAAAGGTATAGCGTATGCTGTGGATATAATTTCCCTCAGAGCGGATGCCGTGTGCGTCATCGCATGTTAAACTGACCGTGCGCTTTTCCCCGTAGCGGGATTGCTGCACCTCAAGTGCGATTGTCTCCGGAAGTTCGGTCGAATAGGTGTCAACATAAAAGTAAAGTGTCATCGCGTCGTATGCGCGGACAGCTTCGCCCTCCGGCGAATCATTGTTGCTCAAACGCGCAAGATAATCCGCATAATCGATTGTGATCCGCGCGGTGCGCTCACCTGCCTGCGCGGCGTTGTAATTGGACCAGATGGAAACATTTGCTCCGTTTTCATAACGGGGAGAAGGGACCTTCACGCCGTCCAGAATAGCATAGAGATTGTCGGAACGCAGGTTTTCCGGCACAGACTCCGTGATTGTGATGCCTTCCGGAACCGCCGCGGCGTAGTCAACAGCTGCCTGCGCGTGAATACCGGTGCCGGTCAGTGTGCTGCATGCCATCATAATGCTGCCCATGATGGTAACGAGTCTGCCCGCATTATGTCTGAATTTCATGAAGATAATCCTCCGTACGTCTGCTTAAGATTTGTCGGTTTTACAGTGAAATATTCACCACTAATTAAGACTGTGAAAATATAATAAAAGGCTCAAAAGCGACTTCCTCCGACGCAAAAAGAGGCGGCAACCGCACCGCCTCTTTTTGCTGATACTTTGGAAAACTATCGATTTATCCCCTATAAACATACTGCTGAATCTCTTTCAGCCTCTCACCAACGATTTGTGGCAACTGCCACTCGTTGTTTTTGTTAAATCTCTTCTTCCTCGCTCTTTCTGCGCAGGTACTTCACACATACGCCTGCTGCCGCGAAGAAGACCATTGCCAGCATCACCATGAACGGTGCGGTGTTGAGCATAACACCCGTGCGGACAATCTGGCGCTCGTTGATGAAGGTAATCTTTGTATCATCGAGCAAGGTATCTTCCGGTGTGGTCTTGAAGCCTTCCAGCTCTTTGTCTTTGTCGGTTTGCGGAATCAGATTCACCGCATCCTGCCAGAGCGCTTCACCGGTTACCTGGTCGAACACAATCTCATCGGTGTCATCACGCAGCACCACCGCCTTATTCGTGAACGGGCGGAAGACCCTGAATTTTCCACCGACATTCTCCGCCACCAGGTACTTGATGCCGTTGGGCACTGCCAGTGTGATGGACTCGCCGTCCTTTAACTTAAACTCATAGTAGTTCTTTCCGGGCGCGGGATAGACCAGGTCATCCTGACCGTTTGCCTGCTGCCACTCCAGGGAACCGATCTTTACGGGCTTGCCCAAGGGTTCCGTGTAGGGCGTGCCATCCGTGTTCTTTAAGTAGAGACGGAACTCGAACGGTGTCTCCTTGTCATCCGCATTCTGCGAGTGCACGTGTTTCTCGATGGTTAAGGTCGTCTGGTAGTGGTTTTCGACTTCCATGACCTTGGGGCTCACGCCTTTGCTCTCCATACGCACCACTTCGGAAACATGTGTAAACGTCGGTTCCTTCGGAATGCTGTTTAATGTGTTCGTTCCTGCCGCAGCCGTATTCGCAACGGATGAAGATGACTTCTTCTCAATGGCGGTGATGTTCGCCTTACCACCTTCAACAGTAAGACCATCATCGCTTGCATTGGATTTCTGCATTAAGGTGTTCAGATATCCGTTATCCGAGCGGTAAATCTTTTCCACAACCGTGTAGTATTTACTCAGCGGCAGATTCTTGAATTTGTACTCGTAACGTGTTCTTCCGTTTTCAACAATCCTCGTAAACGTTCCGTCCGCTGCGGTTACAGGATCCAGGCGCACCTCACCGACCGGCGGAAGGGTTACGCCCGCATTGTCCTTTTTCGGCTCAAAGCTGCCGTCGCTTAAGCGTTCCATTTCATAGACTTCAAAGGTTGCCACGAAGTCATCCGGGACTTCCTTCGGCTTGCCGTTCTCCACAAAGGACTTGCTGACTGTTAAGTCGCTCGTCTCAACGACCGGCAGGTTGAACATTAAGCGCAGGTTGGATGCCGTGCCGCCGTGCTCCATGTAGTAAATCTTCATGGTATGGATCGTGCCGGGCAGGAAGGTGTTCTGCATGGTTCCCTTTCCCCAGATATCCAATGCGTCAGAGGCTTCCTTGCCAAGGGCGTTTTCAAACATCTTGCGGATGGTCGTCTTTCCATCATACTTCAGAACCGCCGTCTCGCCCTTATAGTTGATGTACGTTGTCTGGTTGCTGGAGATGTTCGACTTGATGCCGCCATTTCCCTTGTCATTATAGGAGCCGTTGTCCGTATAGAAAACTTCGCCGGTCTGGAAATTGATATAACCGTTCTGCGCGTCATGATTGCCGCCAAGGTCAAGCACCAGTACCCCGTCTAAATACAACCAGAAATCATCGTCACCGTTGAACTCAAACATCATCGGCAGGCCTTTTTCCGAAAGACCGTTTTCGCGCTGCGCAAACGTCGCCTCCACGTTCATGCCGAAGGAGTAATAATTGCCGCTGACATTATCGTTCGGAAACTCCGTCTTGTTGTCAAAATTCTCATTCGGCGCGTGCACCGATTTCCCGTACAAGGCATCACTTTCGCTCAGCGGATTGCCGCCCATGTCCAGCAGCGTCTCCGCAACCACCTTCTTGCCGTTGATTGTATTGTAGGGCAGGAAGTTTCCGCGGCGGTAGAAGAATGCCTCGTTTGCTTCCGCTTCCGTATCTCTCGGGGATACGATTTCGTCATATACGATAAACTCGGTTTTTGCCGCATTGCGGTCCTTCAGCTCCACGCCGTTCTCGTCGGATCCATAGTAGTAATATCCGGTTTGTTCAAAGATGTCCCGGCGGAAAAGCTGATCCACCTCCTGGACTTTCTTCTGCCTGCTGCCGCCGCCTTCCGGCTTAAACCATTCACCCAGGGAGAGGTTGCCTTTATTTCCGACATTGTAAGCAATCGGATACTCCTGACCCGCCGGAATCGTCGCGGAGACCAGTCCCTTGGAAATCTGTCCGCGTGCAAACTTCTGTGTCCAGTTATAATTTGCTCCGGGTGTAACCTTTCCGCTCTTGCTGAAGGGATTGCCGCTTTCGTCATACTGTGTGCCCAGCGTTCCATTGCTATTTTCACCCTCAGTTGACTTGTAGTAAAGATGATTGCCGTCTTTGTTGCCGAACATCGGGAATCGCCTGTCAAACTTAATCAGGTGCATGCTGATGGTGCCTTCCGTGGAAATTGTTTCTACCGGATGCAGTGTTCCGAATTCGTCACCCGCGTACACAAGGCGGATGGTATGATCTTTACCGAACGCAAGCTTGTCTATGGTCTTTCCGTCTTTTCGGAGATGAATGTTTCCGTTTAACGCATTTCCGTTATTTCTGTTCGTGCTGATGTTTCCGCCTCCATCAGACCAGGGATAGTGATAAAAGGTGTCAAATTCATTTCCGTTATACGTTGCGTACTGAAAATGATACTGCTTTCCGTTTTCAACAAGCGTTGTTAACAGATTCCTGTCTGCCATCATCTGGGCAACTGTATAGGAAAATTCGTTATTGATGTTTTTGTTCAGGTCCTTGTTGATGTCAAGCGTGTTCAGGTTGCCCGTTCTGAAGTGCGCCGGATTGACTTCCCTGAACTTGTCGTTTTCAAAAATGACGGCTGTGAATTCGATATTGGCAGTCGAATCAATTCCATCCGTGACATCTCTTGTCTTGCGCATCCATGTGATTGTGAATAACGAGAAGCTGCCCACCGGGAATTCTGCCTCAACGTTATCGCCGTTGACGCCGATAGAGCCATCCGTCGCGTTGCCATTGTCCGCAACCGTCTCGACAGTCTTCACCGCACCGCTTGCGTCTTCCGCTAAATGCTGGATCTTCAGGGTGGACTCGTCCGCATCCTCGGGAAGCTTCGCCGCATCCATCATGATGTTGACGCGAACGTCGCCGTCGGGCTCGATTTCTTCGGCCTGCCCGTTGCGAATCTGGATGTCTAACACCATGTAATCGTCGTTTTCAATGTCTGTATTGCCAAGCGCGTTCTCCGCGGTCTGCTTGCCGGCGTGGCTCTTGATCTCCGCAACGAACAGATGGGCGTCCGAAGGCAGCACTCCTTCGTCCGCGCTCACCTCCACGGTGACACCGCTGTAGGTGGTGGAGGAAATGGTCATGGCGGGGGACAGTTCCTCGGGGGATGCCTCATCCGGGGACACCGACACCTCATCCGGCTGCTGCGCAGCCACCTTCCCCTCAAGGGGAAGGTTAGAGGTTGTTGTCGTCTTCTCCTCAAGGGGAAGGTTAGGGGTTGTGGTTTCAGCCTTGGGTGCGAGTGGGGTTGTGTTTTCCTCGATCGTCACGACTTCGACCGGCGCTTCGTTAACGGTCGCGCGGGTCTCGCCCAAAACGACGGGGGCTTCGGATTCCACCGGTGCCGGGGCTTCAGATTCCACCGCTACCGGGGCTTCGGTTGCCGCAATCGTGGAAATCCCTGAGGATAAGAGCATGGAGCTCATGAGGATTGCGGAGAGTATTCTGCGTGCTGTTTTTTTCATGGTGAACCTCTTTCCTGTTCGTACGGTTGTTTGGGTTTTCCAAATCGATAGTTCTATTCTTTCATCGTAAAAGACGAACGGCGTCGGAGAAAAAGCTCAAAAAATGAAGCAACTTGAAAAAGTATCACAGAACCTATCATAAAATGACCGGATTTTTTTCAGACACCTCATCCACCGCAAGCGGTCCCCCTTCCCCTCAAGGGGAAGGTTTGATAATATTAGTGTTATGAAGACTTTAATTACGGCGCACAGCGGTGCGGATCATACGGCAGAAAACAGTCTGGAATACCTGCAGCACGTATTTTCGTCTTCGGCGGACGCCGCGGAGGTGGATGTGCGGATG
>JAFSRL010000117.1 GCA_017446125.1 Lachnospiraceae bacterium | reverse complement strand
TGAATGATAACGAGAAGGATGCTACGGCGACCACCGCGGACGGGATTAACCAACTCATGCAAAAGGGCGGGATGTATGTAAGGAACCTGCCCATGAATAAAGTGATTACCTCATTTGCGGGGCTTCGTGCGCATGAGGACGGACACGAGTTCATTATTGGAGAGGTGGATGACGCACCTCATTTCATTGACTGCGCAGGAATTGAGTCACCGGGATTGACCGCCAGTCCGGCAATCGGAGAATATGTGGGAAAGATATTACAGGAAAAGATGTGTCTGCAATTCAAGGATAGCCGGAGTGAAAAACGCAGGGATGTCATGTCTGTCAGGGATCTTTCGATGGAGGAGTACAATGCGCTCATCAGGGAAAAGCCTGCATACGGAACCATCATTTGCAGGTGCGAGTCAGTCACAGAGGGAGAAATCCTTGATGCAATCCATCGACCTGTCGGCGCAAAAAGTCTTGATGGTATCAAGAGACGCACACGTGCCGGAATGGGTCGGTGCCAGGCTGGTTTTTGCATGCCGCGCGTAATGGAAATCCTGCACAGAGAGTTAAACATACCCATGAATGAAATCACCAAGAGCGGCGCTTCATCCAGGATTGTTTTCGGGGAAACAAAATCCGGGCAGGAGAGGGGAGGACGCATATGAAATCTTATGACATCGTAATCGTGGGCGGCGGTCCGGCGGGACTTGCTGCCGCGATTTCGGCAACCAACGCCGGTTGCGGTTCATGCCTGATTCTGGAACGTGACCGTGAGTTGGGGGGCATTTTGAATCAATGCATCCATAACGGCTTTGGCTTGCACACCTTTAAGGAGGAACTGACCGGACCGGAGTACGCGTCCCGATACATTGAAAGAGCAATGGAATTAGGAATAGAGTACCGGTTAGGCACAATGGTCATTGATATATCAAAAGACCTTGTTGTTACGGCAATCAACCGCGAAGACGGATGTTTTACCATACCGGCAAAGGCAGTCATTCTTGCGATGGGATGCAGGGAAAGACCACGCGGAGCACTCAATATCCCGGGATACAGACCGGCGGGTATTTTTTCGGCAGGGACGGCACAGCGACTGGTAAACATGGAGGGGTACCTTCCCGGGAAGAAGATTGTGATTTTGGGCAGCGGCGACATCGGGCTAATCATGGCACGTCGCATGACATTGGAAGGCGCCAGCGTAGAATGTGTCGCGGAACTGATGCCTTATTCCGGTGGTTTGAAAAGAAACATCGTGCAGTGTCTTGATGACTATGGTATTCCGTTACTTCTTTCGCATACGGTGACGGACATTGCGGGTCGTGACCGCGTGGAAGGTGTCACAATTGCGCAGGTTGACGAACACATGAAACCTGTCGCCGGAACGGAGGTTTATTACGAGTGTGACACGCTGATGCTCTCCACGGGACTGATTCCGGAAAATGAGCTTTCAAGAGCGGCAGGTGTTGAAATGAATCCTGTCACCAACGGACCTCTTGTGAGTGAGACATTTGAAACGAGTATTCCCGGAATCTTTGCTTGCGGTAACGTACTGCATGTGCATGACCTTGTGGACTTTGTTTCGGAAGAAGCACAAAGCGCAGGAAGGTATGCGGCGGAACATGTGCGGCACAATACAGGTGAAAAGACTGCAGAGCCGGTAACAGTTTCAGCGCACGGGGGAGCAAGGTACACGGTCCCGAACACTGTAAACGTGAAAAAAATAAATGCTCCTTTAACCATTCGTTTCCGCGTGGACAATGTTTATAAGGATGCCGGCATCGATGTCTATCTGGATGATGAGCGTGTTCTGCACCTGAAAAAGCGGATTCTTGCGCCGGGTGAAATGGAACAGGTTACACTACGGAAAGAGTGGTTGCAGTCAAAACAGGATCTGAGAAATATCAGGGTCTGTGTGGAAAGAGAATAGGTGAGGGGGTGTGCGGAATGGAAAAAAGAGAGCTGATTTGTATCGGATGCCCCATGGGCTGTATGCTTGAGGTGACGCTTGATAACGGCGACGTTGTTTCGGTGGAAGGGAATACCTGTAAGATGGGAGACACCTATGCCAGAAAAGAGGTGACGAATCCAACGAGGATTGTCACCTCGACGGTAGTGGTGGATGGCGGAACATCTACGCGGTTACCTGTAAAAACAGCCTGCGATGTCCCGAAGAGTGCCATCTTTGATGTGATGGAACAAATTAACCGGACACATGTCAACAGTCCCGTGAAAATCGGGGAAGTTGTCATTGCGAACACAGCCGGTACCGGCGTTGACGTGATTGCAACCCGCTCTGTTTCCTGATTGTCCTAACCCTTGACAGCGGGGGCAACTTCGGCGTAGCCGTTCCATGAAAAGAGTGCTTCTACCTCCGCATCTCCGAACACCTGCTGTACATCACAGATATACAGGATATGATCGCCCACCTCATGATGTTCCTTCAGGCGGCAGTGAATCGCAATGCGGCTGTGCTTTGGAATCCGGATGGAGCTGCCGCCCAGGGGCATCATTTCAATCCGATTATCCGCAACCTTGTCTGTATTTCTTCCGCTCGTCATACCACATTTCATGGTGATATCAGAAAGCTCAGATCCGGGCACAGTAATCACAACACTTCTTGTTGCCCGCACACGCTCACCTGTGTAGGATTTTTTCGACATTGCAAACCCCACCATCTGCGGATGAAAGGACAGGATGGTCCACCACGATACAGTCGCAAGATTCGTGGAACCGTCTTCCTTTTGTGTGCAAATCAAGGTGACCGGATTAGGGCTGGTTAATTTTGATGCTTGTGAAAGATTGATTTTCTTCATAATTGAACCTTCCTTTATGGAACACTACTGGAACATAAATCATCTTAACATTTCTTATTGGGAGAAGCAATCTGGTATTCTGCGGATTGCAATTCGCTTCCGTTACAGGTATAATTTTTATGAATCAACTGTCTGCACAGGGCAGGCGGAAAACATTCGTAAAGAGGAGGAACGATTATGAAGAAGAAACTGATTTCTCTCATGCTTGCTTCCGCGATGGTGCTGTCTTTGACGGCATGCGGTGGCAGCACACAGGCACCTGCGGCTCCGGCAGCGGAGGAGACCGAGGAAGCGGCGGAAGAAGAGACTGCGGAAGCAGAAGCGGAAGCGGAAGCGCCTGCCGAAGGCGAGGCAAGCGACATGCGTGTCGCGATGGTCACGGACTACGGCGACATCACCGACCAGTCCTTCAACCAGACCACCTATGAAGCGGCGAAGGCCTTCTGCGAAGCGAACGGCGTCGACTTCACCTACTACAAGCCGGAAGGCGACTCTGACGCGGAGCGTGTCGCGATGATTGACAAGGCAGTGGAAGACGGCTACAACGTCGTCGTGCTCCCGGGCTTTGCGTTCGCGGGTGCAATCGCGGAGACGGCGACCATGTATCCTGACTTAAAGATTGTTGCGCTTGACGTTTCCGAGTATGACCTTGCGACGGCAGTGGGCGCGGACACCTATTCCGAACCCAACGTCTTCTCCGCGGTCTATCAGGAAGAGCTTGCAGGCTATATGGCAGGCTATGCGGCAGTGAAGCTGGGCTACACGAAGCTTGGTTTCCTGGGCGGCATGGCGGTTCCCGCGGTGCAGCGTTACGGCTACGGCTTCGTACAGGGCGCGGATGCCGCTGCAGGCGAGACCGGCGATGCGGTTGAGATTAAGTACACATACGGCAACCAGTTCTTCGGCGATGCGGACATCACCGCTGCGATGGATACCTGGTATTCCGGCGGCACGGAAGTGGTCTTTGCGTGCGGTGGCGGCATCTACACTTCCGCTGCGGAAGCCGCGAAGAAGGTGAACGCGAAGGTCATCGGTGTTGACGTTGACCAGTCCGGCATCATCGACGGCGGCTATGCGGCAGGTATGACCGTGACGAGCGCAATGAAGGGCCTTGCGGCAACCGTTGACACATTGCTTGCCGCGATTAAGGACGGCAACTGGGGCGAGTATGCGGGCAAGATTGAGAACTTGGGCATCGTGTCCGGCACGGATCCGGAAGCAAACTATGTCCAGATTCCGATGGCGACCACCCAGTGGGCGGACGGCTTCACGCAGGACGACTATAAGGCACTCGTGGCCGGCATGGCGGATGGCAGCATCACGGTTTCCAACGATATTTCCGCGGAGCCTGCGGTTTCCAACGTAACGGTCGATTACCAGGCACCAATCAAGTAATCCGCCGGTTGTAAATTGTAATAAAAACACCCTCTGCAACCTATACGCAGGGGGTGTTTTTTTGATATAATTATGAAAGGAATTTCTTCAATGTAAAGGAGGAGCAAAACGTGGCGGAAAACTATGCAATCGAAATGCTGAACATCACGAAGCGCTTCCCCGGTATCATCGCGAACGACAACGTGACGGTGCAGCTCAAAAAAGGCGAAATCCACGCGTTGTTGGGGGAAAACGGCGCGGGCAAGTCCACCCTGATGAGTGTGCTCTTCGGTCTCTACCAGGCGGAGGAGGGTACCATCAAAAAGGACGGGGAGGTCGTACAGATCAACGACCCAAACGATGCCAATGACCTTGGCATCGGCATGGTTCACCAGCACTTCAAGCTGGTACAGTGTTTCACGGTATTGGACAACATCATCTTAGGTGTCGAGACGGTCAAGGGCGGTCTTTTGCAAAAGGAAGAGGCCAGAGAGAAGGTCATGGCGCTTTCGGAGAAGTACGGCCTGGCCG
>JAFSRL010000116.1 GCA_017446125.1 Lachnospiraceae bacterium | reverse complement strand
TCGGGATTCTCGCCGCGATCACATCGCGCACCAGATCCTGCTCGTAGGTGTCGAAGGTTTTGTTGACCACGCACATTTCAAGCGCGTCGCCGGATAAGATGCCCATCCGGATCAAGCGGATTGCGTCGAGCAGTCCGCGCAAATCCACCGCCTTGTCGGAGATGTCCGCGTGCTCCGCCTTCGCATGCAGTTCATAGAAGAGCTTCCCGAACTGTGACATGATGTTTTTGTTCATGTCCGGGAAGGTGTGCGTGATGAGCTTTGATAAATCCTCTTCCGGAATGACCGGCATGTTCAGAATCGCAAACCGGCTCGCGAGCGCGGCATTCAAATCGCGCGTCCCCGCATAGCCGTAGTTCATCGTCGCGATGAACCGCGCCGCGGGATGAATCTTCACGCGGCGGTAGCCCGGCACGTCAATCATGCGGCGGAAATCCAGCGCGGAGTGCAGCACGGCAAGCGCCTCGTTGCGCGCCATGTTGATCTCGTCTAAGATCCCGAAGCCGCCCGCTTCCGCGGTTAAGTACACCGGGCCCGGCCGGAACACGACCTTCTCCCCGTCAAAGGTGTCAGACCCGATCAAGTAGCTTGCCTCCACGTTGATGTGGAAGGACACGTCCCAGGACGGACGCCCCAAAATCATCGCAAGGTTTTCCGAGAGCACGTTTTTACCGGTCGCCTTGGGACCCGTCAGCAAAAGGTTTTCGCCGGCTAAGATGGCGGCGAGCGCCTTTTCCCAGACCTCTTTTCCGTAGTAGAGATACTCCGGCGCGGGGATGCGTTCCTCATAGCCTTCCGGAATGCCGTGCTCCTCCCGGTACGCCTTCACCGCCGCAATCAGGGAATCCTTGACGCCCTCTTCCTTTAAGAAGTCCAGTGCTTCCTGCATGGACATGACCTTTTTCTCACTCATCCCTTGAACTCATCCTCGTAATCATTCAACAAAAACATGGGCTTCGTAGCGACGATTTCGTCATAGTCGCGCTGCGATACCTTCACGTCCTTATTGATTGCCTTGAAATCCTCTTTTAATACCTTATATGCCTCCGGTACACGAACCGCCCGTCCCATGCGGATGGTGCGGATCATGCGCTCCAAGACCATGGGGTGCGCGTACTGTGCCGGCAGCGGGAAGTTCTCCTCATTGTTTAAGTAGTTCTTCATCTCCGTCACGGCGGCGCGCCATTCCCGCTCCATCGCCTTTTTATTGTTGCGCCCCGTGGGCAGCACGCGCGACGAGAACACAAACATGATAAACGACACACCAAAGAGTAAGAACAACAGCGCATGTCCCGACCCGTTCAGCAAAGAAACAAGCCCGAAGATACAGGAAATCACCGCGGCAACCAGAATCAGAATCGCAACATAAAAATACGTCGGGTTCATGTTGTCGATGACGCGCTTGTGCTTTGCGACGGATGACAGGTTCTGGTAAATCTGCGGCTTTAAGTTCAAAAATTCCTGCGCCTGCCGCAGACGCTTCACACTCTTTTCCGCCTCCGGCGTCAGCTCCTTTAAGTAGAGCTTCTTCTCTTCCTCTTCTGCCTCGCGCAGCTTGCGCTCCGCTTCCGCGCTCCGCAACGGAATCTCCGGATGTCCGCGTTCCACATATTCCAAAAAGGTGTCTACCTCGTCCTCGTACTTGAAGTAGCTCATCTTCTCTTTTCCGTTTTTGAGTTGCACCGTCAGATACGCCATCGAGCCGAACATTCCCTTGCCGGAGAAGCCGCCCGTCGTTAGCGCCACACGCTTGAAGACGCGTTCAATGTCGGTGAACGGGATGTAATAAATGCGATCGATCAGGGAATTTCCCATGTAGATGGCGTTGAAGCTGTAGCCGCAGCTTCCCAGGCGTGTGCACTTGGCTTCGTCCGCCTTCACCTCTGCGCTGCTCCACACGGTATCCCCGTACGGTCTTGCCGGAATTAACCACATAGCAATCCTTCCTCTTTCTGTTTTTCTTCAATTATACTACGTTTGAAAAGAAAAGCGGCAAAAGGGCGATATCCCTCCCCTTTGCCGCTTGTTTCAAAGCTTTTTGACTGACTTAAGCTGTTGTGACTCCGCTTAAGCGGTTGCGCCCTGTGCCTTCTCCATTCTGCCCTTTGCAAGCCAGAAGAGTACGAAGAAGAGGATCGCTACAATGATACCTGCCGGATACGCAATGCCGGTTGCCCAGATTGTGCCGCCTTCCGCAGTCTTGCCGTTTAAGACACTACCCAGGCACTCAGGTGCAAGGCAGAAGTAGGTTGCGGAAACCGCGCTCATGAAGGTTGCGGGAACCGCGCAAATCCAGAAGTTCTTCTTTTCCTTCGCAAGATACATTGCGCCTGCCCACAGAACGATCATCGCGAGCGTCTGGTTGGACCAGGAGAAGTAATTCCAGATGGTTGCATAGCTTAACAGACCAAGCTGGGAACCGAATGCAAGGATTGCACCAACGCCCAGAACCGGAACGGTCAGGCCCAAACGCTTTGTCATGTCGCCCTGGTCGATCTTGAACCAGTCCGCGATGGTCAAACGTGCGCTACGGAATGCCGTGTCACCGGAGGTGATGGGGCAAGCCACAACACCGAGCATCGCAAGAACAACACCGACACCGCCCATCGTCTTGGAGCAGATGTCATAAACCGTACCTGCATTACCGCCGCCCATCTCAAGGAGGCCAACGCTCAGACCGTTCTGTACTTCATACCAGGTGCAGCCCGCAAGTGCCCAAACCATAGCGATAACACCTTCCGCGGTCATCGCGCCGGAGAAGACGAAGCGACCCTGCTTCTCGCTCTTCAAGCAGCGTGCCATCAGAGGAGACTGGGTTGCGTGGAAACCGGAGATTGCGCCACAGGCAACGGTGATGAACATTAAGGACCACACCGGGTTGCCCTTCGGGTGCATGTTGTGGAAGTTGTTCCACAGTTCCGGCATCGGACGACCACTGGTCAGGGTGCCGAAGCCCACGCCGATTGCCATAACGATTAAGCAGATACCGAAGACCGGATAGATCTTGCCGATAATCTTATCGATGGAAACGAACGTGGAGATGAAGTAGTAAATGATGATGACTGTAAGCCAGAACAGCGGCTGCGTCAGGATGCCCGCCCAGCTCTGCTCTGTTGCCAGCTTCACAAGGATGAGTGCCGGGTTCACAGCGAACACGGTACCGACCATGATCAGCAGGATGACCGAGAAGACACGCATAATGTTCTGCATGACCGGTCCAAGATAGATACCGACAACTTCCGAAATGGATGCGCCCTTGTTACGCTCGGACAGCATACCGGAGAAGTAGTCGTGGGTGCAGCCTGCGAAGACTGTACCGAAGGTGATCCAAAGATAAACAATGGGTCCCCAGATTGCGCCGGTAAGAACGCCGATGATCGGGCCCAGGCCGGCGATGTTCAGAAGCTGGATCATGAACATACGCCATGCCGGAAGCACGACATAGTCAACACCGTCGTTATTCGCGACCGCAGGGGTCTCACGATCGTCCGGACCGAAGGTGTTCTCGACCAGCTTACTGTAGGTGAAG
>JAFSRL010000115.1 GCA_017446125.1 Lachnospiraceae bacterium | reverse complement strand
CTTCGAAGTACCCCAGCGTCTTGATGCCGAAGGTCGCAAGCGTCATCTTCTTCTTTTCGCCGGTCAGGGTGTCCACCTCGAAGGCGCTGCCCATAATCTGCTTGAATGCGCTGGAAATCGTGCCCAGGGTCGCGTCGCGGCGAAGCAGCGAGTCCTTAATCTTGTTGTTCCAGTCCTCGACCTGCTTCTCGCTCATCGCGTACTCTTCATCCTCGGTCAGCATGTTGTATTCCTTCGCATCCGCCGCGTTGTAGAGCTCGTCGAATTTCTTAATCAGTTCATTGTACTTCTTTAAGAAGTTCTTAATCTTGTCATAAATGCCGGAGGTATCCATCTCCGTCGTTAAGGATACGTACTCGTCGCCCTTGGTTTCCTTCTTCGCGGTGATCGTTAAGCCATTGATGTCGAACGTGTTGTTTCTGGACGTATACTTGACGCCGTTTAATTCAATCTCGGCGTCCTCGCCGGCATCGTACTTGACCTCTTCGCTGGTGGACGCAAGTCCCAAAGCCGTTAAGAGCTTGGAGTCCGCTTCGGATAATTCACCCTCCGCACCGTAACCGGCAATCGCGAAGCTTGCCTCCGCGCCGGTGCTTGTCGAAGCGATGAACAGACGCTGCGCGCCCTCATCGAAGTTGACGCTCAGCGACTGCTCTGACTCCGAGGACTTCGCGCTGCGCAGCTTGTTGACGAGCGTGGTCACGGTATCCTCTTCCGTCACCTCAACCTCGATGTAATCGCTTTCCTTGCCGCCGAAGTTAAAGCGCAGCTTGCTGCCGGCCTCGATGCCCATCGCCACAAGCGTCGTCTTTGCCGTGACCTTTTCCTTCGCGTCGCCTTCACCGATGCCGGGGATTTTGCCACCGGTCATATAGCCCGCGGTCGCAAGCTTGTTGACCTTGAGCTTCTGGGTCGAGAGCATCGCGTTGTCGCTCGTGACAACCGTCGCAATCGAGGAATCCGACACGTTGGTCGTCTTCTTGTTGAAGGCGGAATCAAAACGCAGGTCGGAAAGCGCGCCCTTGTAGAAGGAGACGATTTCCTTATTTAAATCCTTCCATGCGTCTTTGGTCCACTCCAGCTTTTTCTGATCGCCTTTTAAGGTGTCAACCTTTTTGGATTTCACCTTCGTTAATTCAGTGATCATGGACTCGGTATCCATGCCGGATATCAAGCCTGTTACTCGCATTGTCATAATCGTTTACCTCCGATAAGTATTTCGGTCGATTACCTCTTTTCATCAACCATAATGCCCGCAAGCTCCCAGACCTTTGCGATCATGTCCAGGGTCTTGTCCGGCGGGAACTCCTTGATGACCTTCTTGGAGTCCTTCTCCACGATCTTAATCGTGATGCGGTTGGTCTTGTCATGAATCCCGAAGACCGCCTCGGAATTCGAAGAAATCTTTTTATTCAAATCGGAAATGGCCTTTTTGATTTTCTCGTTGTCCTGCTCGACCTTCTCTTCCGACTCGATTTCCTGAATTGCGGGGTCCTTCCCGGGGTCCTGCGGCTGCGTGAAAGCACTTGTCTCGGGTGCGGGCTGTTCCGCGACCTGCGCGCCTGCTTCCGGAGCTGCAACCTTTTCGACCGGCGCCGCCTGATAGGACGGTTGTACACCGACGCTTCTGATTGCTTCCATTGCCATAGGTATCACCTCCATGTGTGGCATTTATCTGCCGAAAACACTGTTACCATGCTCTTCGTTCACTGTATTACCGCGTACACAAATAACCGCAGATACAGATACTGCTACGTTTCTATATCATATATCGGCGGATTCTTTAGATACTTAACACTTTTTTTGATATTTTTTTGCGATTTTTTGAAAAAAATAGGGAACGCCCGTTTGCGTTCCCCATTCCTCCGTTGAATAATTTTTTCAAATTCAGTTACTTAATAACTTCTGCAGTTCGACCATGTTCGCGATATCGGTCGCCTCCTCGTTCTCCGCCTTAATCTGAAGATAGACCTCTTTGCGGTAGATCGGGATATCCTTGGGTGCCGCGATTCCGACCTTCACCTGGTCGCCGCGGATTTCAAGGATCGTGACCTCGATGTTGTTGTCAATCATGATCGCTTCGTTTTTCTTCCGTGAAAGAGCCAGCATCTGTTTATCCTTTCCATCGTAAAATCATGCCAAATACATTCCTGTGCCCAAAAAAGCACAGCAAAAGCATTTTACCATAGGGGTTACAGAAAACGCAACTTATTTCTTGGCCGCTTCTTCCTTGATCTTCTGTAAGATATCGTAGATCGGGAACTTCACGGAGCAGTCATCGTCTTCCACGATAATCTGGCTTGCCTTGCGGCTCTCGGTGTTGACGATGATGGGTCCCTTTAAGTTAACGGTCATCTTCTTTAAGTCGCGCGGGACGGTGAGCGTCACCAGCACCAAAGTGTTGTCCTCATTCAGCGGCTGAAGATCCGTCAATACATCGTCCTCAATGAGCGGATTGTAATCCTCCTTCACATAGAGCGGGTCAATGACCGGCATTGCGAAAGAAGGCTCATCCACGGACTGCAGCCAGTGAATGGAGCTGTCATCCTTCTCCGAATCATGCATCAGGGTGAATCTGGTCATGTCCGGGAAGCCGATAATGCCGTTCGGGAATGTCAGGATCTTATCCTCGCTGATCTCTACTTCGCCAAATACTCTTGTACTCAGTTTCATAATTTTGCCCTCCTGAATATCATACTACCATATGTGTATTTTCTAAGGCAAGCAGGAAAAATCCGTAGCAATTTCGAGTCTGCTTGCCTAGTTTCTAAATATAGTCCATCAATGAGCGCTGCGAAATCTTTCCTGTTGCCATGAGGCTTGCCTGATAGGTCAGTTCCGCCGTCGAGAGCATCGTCGCCGTCTCCGCGAGGTCGATGTCCTCGTTCTCGCTCTGCAGGGTCTTAAAGGTCGTCACCTGGTTCATCAAACGGGTCGAGATCATGTCCAGACGCTTCGAGCGGGTACCGTTCTCCGTCACCGCGACATTCGCGACATCGAGGGCCTTCTGGAAGGACGTGATCTTACGTCCCATCAGGTCCTGCATATCCTCGCGCAGGTAGTCAAAAGCTTTTTGCGCCGCGTCGATCTCGTTCTGGATGTTCTGCTGGACATCCTTATCGTTGGTGTTGGCCTTATTCGTCTTTAAGGCGTTCATCGTGTTGGTGAGATCCTTCATCTTGGACAGCAGATTCTTTAAGTCGTCGGCGCTGCGCTTGACGTCGGTCGTAAAGACCTCTTCCGCCGTTGTGTTGACGCGCACCTTCTGGTTGTAGCCGACATCGTATTCCATCGCGTGGCCGGCGTTGCCGCCGTTGTAGGTGATCTGCCTGGTCGTTCCTGTCGCGTCCGTGTACTCGTATAAGCATTTGAAGAGGTTTTCCGGGCGCAGGTCGCCGCTGGTCCACTCCTTCTTGCTGTAGACGATGTCGATCGTGTTGGCATTGTCGATGTGCACGAGGCTGGTCATTTTATCGCTCATGGAGCGGTTCATGATCAGTTCGCCGGTAACGGTATTGATGTAGCACTTAAAGTCATCCGGATTGGTACTG
>JAFSRL010000114.1 GCA_017446125.1 Lachnospiraceae bacterium | reverse complement strand
CCGCTTCCCCTGCGCATTCCGGCAGGCGCTTTTGTCCTTCGTCCGTGACCGGGACACGCGCGTAAAGCGTATCCTCTCCGGCAACCGCCAAGCGGATCACCTGCATCTTGGAGCCGTCGTACGGAAGCGTCGAAAGGACGGATGTGCTCTCATCCCCCGCCTTGTACTCCGCAATGGTTTCAAAGTCAAGGTCCGTAACAATCTCGTTGCTCGTCGTTTCTTCGGTCTTTGCCAGAAGCTCTTCCACGTCAACGTATGCCACCTCAATGCCTTCGCCCGTCACTTCGCCTTCGGCGACCGCCGGGGTTTCAGGTGAAAGAGCAGGCTCCTTCCGGAAGCGGCTGACACCAAAGCCCAGAAGGATGGCTGCCGCGAGTGCGTAGGCGGTGTAGGCAAACTTCATGGTGCGCCGCGTTTTGCGCTGCGTTTTTCTTGCGCCGCTTCTGGCTTGTTCTGCGCTCAGGATGAGGTCATCGTCTATGAAATTCATGGCGTCCATGACAGTGTTCGCCATTCTTTGATCTGTGTCAGACATCGCTTCCTCTTTTCTTCCTTATACCACGTATCCTTCTTTTTCCAGATACTCCTTTAAGCCGGCGCGAACGCGCAGCAGCATGTTCTTCACCTTGGACTCCGTCATTTGAAAATTCGCGCAGATATCGCTTACGGAATCGCAGTGATAATAACGGCACACGAAGATGTCCCTTTTTTCCTTCGACAGCGTTTTTAAGTAGGTCGAAATCAAACCCGCCAGCGCCTTTGCGCTCACCTCGTCTTCAATTGTGGAGCCGCTTGCGAGGGTCTCCTGCATCTCGTCCAGTGACAACGCGTACTCACTGCCTCCTCTTTTTTCCGCATGCTTCTTCCGGTAGATGTCGATTGAAAGCTCGCGCGTAATCTTACCCAAATACAACTGCAATCGCACCGGCCGGTTGGGCGGAATGGAATTCCAGGTTTTTAGGTATGTGTCATTTAAACTTTCCTCCACGTCCTGTTCCTGTGAAAGAATGTTATGCGCTATCTTCGACAAATATCGTCCGTATTTACTTTGTGTCTCCTGTATCGCCGCCTCGTCTCTGGCGAAGTACAGTTCAATGATCGCGTTGTCTTCCATCAACGCTTATTTTACCACATTTTTCGCTTTCACCCTGATTACCGCAAAAAAAATCGCTTCGTCTCACAAAAAATATAGAATTAATCAACTTTGTGTCTAAATTTTCTGAAAATAATTGCTATTATCGAAAAAGTACGCTACAATTATAACTATGAAACAGTTCGTATTCGAGATTCGGGAAGCGGTTGCCATTACAGAAGAATTGCGCACGGTGCAGGATCACTTACGAAAGACCCCTGCATCTTCGATTCTTGTCAGCATTTATTCCGGCTTTCCGGACCGTGAAGATAATGAAAAGATCGTTTCCCTCATCGCGAAGGAACTGCCGGACGCGCAAATCGTGGGCACAACCTGCGGCGGTGAGATTCATCGCGGACACTTAACCCCGCAGTCCTTCCTTGTGATCGTCACGACCTTTTCGGACACCAAAGCAATCGTCAAGCAGTACCGGATCAAGCCCGGCGAAGAAGACCGCTACGGGGAAGAAATCCGTGCGCTCATCGACAATACACCGGACGTCAAAAGTGCGCAGTTGCTCGTCGACTGCTGGGAGATTCGTTCAAAGGACTTCCTTTCGGCGGTCAACCGCTGCTCGCCCGCGGTCAAAATCTTCGGCGCGGTGCCCTATGCGCATGACGTCAAGGACACGATGTATGTGTTCTCCGGCAACTCCCTCTCCTCCGGCACCGACATCACGGCGGTTGTGATTCTCTATGCCGGCAGGGACTTCCACATCATGACGGACTACTGCATCGGCTGGAAGCCCATGGGCGTTCCCATGACCGTCACGAAGGCGAAGGGTAAGCTCTTATACGAAATCAACGGCGAGCCCGCGCTCTCCGTTTACGACAAGTACTTAAAGATTCCGAACGATGAACACTTCTATGACAACGCGTTTGAATTCCCGTTCTTGCGCTTTGTGAATGACACGTATATGCTGCGCATGCCGTTCTTCTGCCTGGAGGACGGAAGCATTTCCTTGGTCGCGCCGGTGGAGGAAGGGGATACCCTCTATCTTTCCTACGGTGATGTTTCGACGATTCTTTCGGAGGTCTATGAGGCAAGGGGACGGATTGAACGCTTCCATCCGGAATACATCCGTCTGTATGACTGCGCGACCAGAAAGAACTTCTGGGACAACCGGATTGATTCCGAAATCTCTCCCTTCCAGAATGTCACGGACACCTGCGGCTGCTTCACGGGCGGTGAAATCCTGCGCGTCAACGGCGAGATCATCCACTTCAACGCAACGCTTGTCATCGTGGGTATGAGAGAGGGCGCGCCGAAGTCGGAAGACCTCTTAAAGATGCAGACCAACGACCGCAAGGAAGAGGTGGGTGCCGCGCAGACATCCATGGTACGTCGCATGGCGAACTTCATCAACGTCGCGATGCAGGAGCTGGTGGAAAGCAACGAGCAGTTGCACATCTTAGCGACAACAGACGAGCTGACGGGGCTGTTAAACCGCCGCGAGCTGGGCGATAGCATTTCCGCCTCCTATGACGCCGGACATTCCTATTCCCTCATCATGGCGGATATCGATGACTTTAAAAAGATCAATGACACCTTAGGTCACGCCACGGGCGATACGCTTTTGGTGGAGGTTGCCGATGTCATCAAGGATGTGCTCTCCCGCTATCCGGACGCACGCGCCGGACGCTGGGGCGGTGAGGAATTCATGATTTACTTACCCGGCTACAGCTTAGGCGATGCGGGACATGTCGCGGAACAGTTGCGCTCCGCTTTGGAATCCTATATGGCAAAAAAGGAACACCCGCTGACCATCTCATTGGGTGTTGCCGATTCCAAGCTGTACGCGGATATGAAGTCTGTTTACCACGATGTGGACAGAGCTTTGTACGAAGCGAAAAAAGCGGGAAAGAACCGCGTCGTCACAGCAAAGAGCTGATTCAAAACCATCCCTTTACCGGTTGAATGCACCTGCCTTTTCGTAGCGGTCCTTCGCATCAAGCGCCGCGTCTTCGTCGACGATTGCGACCAGACCGTGCTTTTTGATGGCTGCCTGCGCCTCCTCGACGTGCGACTCCTTGACCTTGATGTAGTACACATCATGATCGATGATGCCGTTCTCGCCGAAGTCTCTGGGATCCAACTTCGCGCCGCCGCACCCGCAGTTGATGATGGAGTCCATGTAGTAGTGCCATGCCGTGACACCCTTCACGCCCTCTTCTTTTAATGCCTTCTT
>JAFSRL010000113.1 GCA_017446125.1 Lachnospiraceae bacterium | reverse complement strand
GGGACGGGTACGGTGACTCATACACCTCATCCGTCAGCTTCGCTGACACCTTCCCCTCAAGGGGAAGGTATGAGTCACTGTACCCGTCCCCCTGACTCACTCACCGCAAGCCGGAAAAAAATTCGCTGAGCAGCGCGCCGCATTCTTTTGCGAGTACGCCGCCCGTCACCTCGCATTGGTGATTGAACTGTTTGTTTTGCAAAATGTTTAAGATGCTGCCGGCGCTGCCGGATTTATCTGAGGCTGCGCCGAAGACAACGCGTCCGATGCGCGCCTGTTCAATCGCCCCGGCGCACATGGGGCAGGGCTCGAGTGTCACATAGAGTGTGCAGTCCGTTAGCCGCCAGTCGTTTAAGACACGGGCGGCTTTTTTGATGGCGGCAACCTCCGCGTGGGCAAGCACCGAGCGATCGGTGTTGCGGCGGTTGTAACCGCGGGCGATGATAACACCGTCATGCACAATCACACAGCCGATGGGCACCTCATGCAGGGCGAGCGCTTTTTTCGCCTGCTTCAAGGCTTCCTTCATAAAACGTTCGTCGAGCGCAAGCTGCGATGCGGCAGCGGTTGTTTCCCGCGCCTTCTTTTCTTCGGCGGCCGCCGCTTTTTTCAACATGCGCCTTTTGTAAGCGGCTTCGTGCGAAGCCTTGTTTCTCTCTTCGTGCGTCACCCGACGGTTCCTTCCATATCAAGGTTTAAGTGTGTGCGGCTCATCTCGTCCAAAAGCCGCATCTTGGTGTCGTAGAGCTTTTGCGAGAGGTCGACGTAAATCTGGTGCGGGTTCGCCATACGGCGGGTTTCCTCCCAGAGCGTATCCTGCTCCTTCAGACAGTAGTCGCGGATTTCCATGACCGGCGGCGTTTCGTAAACGCATTCCCCGTTTTTGAAGATGGGCACCATGATTTCCCTTAAGGAATATTCGCCGGGCTCCATCACGGTGCGCTTCCAGGTTTCCGCGGGGTCAAAGAGCTTAAGGCGCTTGTCCGAAGAGAACGTCTCCTCCTCAAGACAAATCAAATCCGCTTTGATTTTATGCGAAGGCTCCTCGTAAACACGGTAGATTTTTTTGTTGCCGGGGTTCGTGACCTTCTCCGTGTTTTCCGAAAGCTTAATCTTGGGCTCGAAGCTTCAATCTGCGTTACGGATGGCGGAAAGCTTGTAGACACCGCCGAAGGCAGGGTTGCCCGCCGCCGTGATTAAGTGCGTGCCCACGCCCCAGGAGTTGATTTCCGCGCCCTGAATTTTTAACGACGCAATCAGGTTTTCGTCCAGGTCGTTGCTGGCGGCAATCACCGCGTTGGGAAAGCCCGCATCGTCTAACATCTTGCGCGCCTTCTTACTGAGATACGCAAGGTCGCCGGAGTCTAAGCGGATGCCGTACCTTCTGACCGGCGTTCCTTCCTCCTGCATCTCCTTGAACACGCGGATCGCATTCGGCACGCCCGATTTCAATGTGTCATACGTATCGACCAGCAGCGTGCAGGCATCCGGATAAAGCTTCGCGTAGGTTTTGAACGCGGTGTACTCGTCCGGAAAACTCATGATCCAGCTATGCGCGTGTGTGCCCATGACCGGCACATCGTAGAGCTGCCCGCACAAAACGTTTGAAGTCCCGACGCAGCCGGCAATCATCGCAGACCTTGCGCCGTACGTTCCCGCATCAGGACCCTGGGCACGCCGAAGACCGAACTCCATCACACCGTCTCCCTGCGCGGCGTGACAGATGCGCGCCGCCTTTGTCGCGATGAGGGACTGATGGTTGATGAGATTCAAAATCGCGGTCTCGATGAGCTGCGCTTCCATGATGGGCGCAATGACCTTGACAAGCGGTTCTCTGGGGAAGATGAGCGTCCCCTCCGGAATCGCGTAGATGTCGCCGGTAAAGCGGAACTCCTTTAAGTAATCGAGGAAGTCCTCGTCGAAAATCTTTAAGGAGCGGAGATAGTCAATGTCCGCGGGTGAAAAATGCAGGTGCTTGATGTAGTCGATGACCTGCGCAAGCCCCGCCATGACGGAGTAGCCGCCGCCGAAGGGGTTGACGCGGAAGAACGCGTCGAAGATGACGGTTTCGTTCTGCGACTTGTTCTTATAATAGCCCTGCATCATGGTGAGTTCGTAGAGATCGGTCAAGAGTGTGAGATTCGAAGTAGACATAGTGGCCTCCTTGTTGTATTCACTTAGAATCGGACTTCCGCTTGCGGAATCCGCGCGCCGGGCGTCTTTCCGCTTATGCCCGTGCGCATACACTGTCTTTGCGTCATCGTTAGATGACGCGAAGACACGCAGGCCCCCCGACCCGGC
>JAFSRL010000016.1 GCA_017446125.1 Lachnospiraceae bacterium | reverse complement strand
TTGATCTCTTGCATTGAATCTACTCCGGACAACTGCCTTTCGTCCCCACCGCAGGGGCGCTCCCGCTCCATGCTCTTTGGTCGCGTTACGATTCACCTTACCTTCCCTCTGGGGGGGATGAATGAGGTGTTTCTCCTCACAGGAACGCTGCGGTTCTTCCACTACCCTACCTTCCCCTTGAGGGGAAGGTGCCCCGAAGGGGCGGATGAGGTGTTATCCCATTTATGCTATAATGCTATATTATACACTAATACATAAGTTAGGAGAACACCTGTATGACAGACCTCAAGATCCCCGATGATTACAAATCCGCCCTGACCCTGCATGAGACGCAGGTCGGGATTAAGACCGTGAAGGATTTCTTTCAGAACCTTTTGGCCTCGCGCCTGAATCTGTTGCGCGTGTCAGCGCCGTTATTTGTCGACCCCAAAAGCGGTATGAACGACAACTTAAACGGCATCGAGCGTCCGGTGGATTTTGATATCAAATACGAGGACGGGCGGATCGCCGAAGTCGTGCAGTCGCTCGCGAAGTGGAAGCGCTACGCGTTGAAGCGTTACGGCTTCACGATCGGGCACGGACTCTATACCGATATGAGCGCCATCCGCCGCGACGAGGAAACGGACAACATCCACTCCGTCTACGTTGACCAGTGGGACTGGGAAAAGATCATCGGCCGCGACGACAGGAACCTGGAAACCCTGCAATCGACCGTGCGCACAATTTACAAATGCATCCGCAAGACGGAGCAGTACATGGCGATTCAGTATGACTACATTGAGGCGGAGCTGCCGCACGACATCTGCTTCATCACGACGCAGGAATTGGAGGACAAGTATCCGGACTTAACGCCCAAGGAACGTGAGTATGAAATCACGAAGAAGCACGGTGCCGTCTGCCTGATGCAGATCGGTGACGTGTTAAAATCCGGAAAGCGCCACGACGGACGTGCACCGGACTATGATGACTGGAGTTTGAACGCGGACATCCTTGTGTATTTCTCTGTCTTGGATATTGCGTTGGAGCTTTCGAGTATGGGAATCCGTGTGGATGCTGCCGCACTGCGCGAGCAGTTAACGAAGTCCGGCTGTGAGGACCGCGCGGACTTACCCTTCCAGAAGGCGATTCTTAACGATGAGCTGCCCTTAACCATCGGCGGCGGCATCGGGCAGTCGCGCCTTTGTATGTTCTTCTTACGTAAGGCGCACATCGGCGAGGTGCAGTCGTCGCTTTGGCCGGATGAATTTCTCGCGGAGGCGGAGAAGATCGGGTTGCAATTGTTGTAGATTATTACGGAGATGACAAAAGGGACAGGTCCAAATGTCACCTTGGAAAACAGGTGACATTATGTACCCGTCCCCTTTGTCATCCAGGTGACATTTGGACCTGTCCCTTTTGTCATCTCAAACCAGTTCTATAATTTTCTCCGGCGTCGCCGCAAGAAACTCCGCGCCGGCTTCTTCAAGCTCGCCCGCGGGGGCGTATCCGTAGCGCACGCCGATGCAGGGAATGCCCACCGCGTGCGCACCGTTCACATCGTATTTTCGGTCCCCAATCATGATGGAATTGTTTTTCACATCCTCTTCGGCCTCGCCCGTTTGCGCGGCGATTTTTTGAAACACCAACCGGATGACGTCCGGCTTCTCGACAATCTTGCGGTCCGGTGTCGAGCCCACGCGCAGGTCAAAGAAGTGCGCGATTTTGAAATGGTCCGTGACAAGGTCGACCAGCTCCTGCGGCTTCGACGAGGCGATTGCTAAGAAAAATCCCTTGTCCTTCAATGCCTGTAAGGTTTCCGGAATGCCTTCGTACGGCGCGCTCTCGTAGACGCCCTTCACGTCGTAGTACTCCTTGTACTTTACGATTAAGGGCTTGACCTCCTCCGCGGGGATGCCGTAGTGAAACGCAAAGCTCTCCTCTAAGGGCGGCCCCACAAAGGTGGAGAGCTTGTCCGTGTCGGTTTCTTCGATTCCGATTGAGAGCAGAGCGAACTTCACCCCGTTCATGATGCCGTCGCCGGATCTGGTTAGCGTTCCGTCCAAATCAAACAGTAAGTATTTCATAGTTTTCCTCTCGTGCGAGTGCCGTGATGCGCCCGATCCCCTTCACCACTGCGGGGACGGACAAAATGACGAGTGTAATGACCGCCTCGAGCCCGATGAACGAATAGTTGTAGCAAATCGGGTAAATTGCAGCGAGCGATTTCGGGAAGGTTTCCGGCATGTACTCCATCCAGTAAAGATATCCGCCAATCGTGTGGAAGAGCCCGCGCAACAAAATCGCGACGAAATATCCCGTGCGCAAGGAGCTTTTTTTGCCGCGGAAGAATCCGGAAACGCCCAGCGCCGTAAAGGCAAAAAAGTAATCAAGGCACGCCTGCAGGGGCGAAAGGATGTAGGTGCTTCCGTCCTGCACGAACTGCAAAAGCGAGTACGCAAAGGCTGCCGTGATGCCAATCTTGGGCCCGTACCAGTATCCGATGAGGGTCACCAACAGCATCGAGCAAGCCGTGACGGAGCCGCCCCAGGGCATGGGGATGAGTTTCACATACGACAGCGCAAACGCGAGCGCAAGCGCAACGCCGGAAAAGACGAGCTGCTTGATGGAGAATGCGCTCCCTCTTGGCGTTTCATTTTCATGCGCACCTGTGTCGGATGTTCCGGTTTGTTTTTTAATGAGTGCTGTCGCGATGACAAGCAGCGCGATCAAAACAACGATTGCAATGGTACCTTTGGAAGTCAGTGCAAAATAGCCGTCTTCCACACTTAGAAATGTAGACATATACGCCTCCTTACGCCGGTATTATCCGGATCAAGTGTTAAGGGTTACGCCCGAAGGCGTTCTCAGCTAAGCTCCCCTGGCAACAGTTATATTTAACGACCACGGTCACGATTTGTCAAGTCAGAATCATGCGGTCGTTGTCGAGCACCTCTCCCGCCGCTTCCTTAAACCGCGCGTGCAGGTCCGTGACCGTCACACCCGCGCGGTCGTCTCCCGCGACATCGTAGATGATGTGTCCCGCGTGCATCATGATGGTACGGTTGCCCAGCTCCAGCGCGGAGTTCATGTTGTGGGTAATCATGAGGCAGGTCAAGTGATTCTTCTCCACGATTTCATTCGTCAGCGCCAGGACCTGCTCCGCCGCCTTGGGATCGAGCGCCGCCGTGTGTTCATCAAGCAGTAAAATCTTGGGCGGGTTGATTGTCGCCATCAGAAGCGACAACGCCTGCCGCTGCCCGCCGCTTAAGAGTCCCACGGGCTGCTTCATGCGTTCCTCCAGACCCATCTCGAGACGCGCCAGTTCCTTCTTGAAGCGCTCCCTGTCACGCGCCTTCATCACGGAGAACCAGCCGCCCTCTCCGCCGGCGAGCGCGAGATTTTCTTCAATCGTCATGCCGGGCGCGGTCCCTAACATCGGGTCCTGAAAGAGTCTTCCGATGTTGCGCGCTCTTACATGCGCTGGTTGTAAGGTGACATCCTCGCCGTCCAAAAAGATCTTGCCGCTGTCCGCGATGAAGGTGCCGGCGATCGCATTAAACAGCGTCGACTTGCCCGCCCCGTTCGCGCCGATGATTGTGATGAAATCGCCCTGCTTCACATGGAGATTCAAATCGCGCAGCGCGGTGTGCTCGTTCACGGTGCCTTTGTCAAATGT
>JAFSRL010000112.1 GCA_017446125.1 Lachnospiraceae bacterium | reverse complement strand
TGCCGTGCACGATGCGCACGGTGGGCAGGTGTGCCATATACGCTTCATCCAGATATTTCGAAAGTGCCGCGATCGCGTCATCGGAATTCTTTCCGATCAGGTTCACCTCGGTCGAAATCGTCGCGGAAGACAAATTCATCTTGTGCGCACCCTTCGAAAAGCCCTTCTTCTTTGCGGCGCTTTCCTCCTCCGCCGGTACGATGTCGTCGATGTTGGTCTCCATGCGCATGATGCCGCAGGTCACATACAGATTGCCCTTCTTGTCCGGCTTCGTGTTGACGGTGCCAGTCAAATCCATCGACACGATGCGCACAAAATCACCGGGCTTAATGCTCTCCGGCTTTATCCGTTCATACGGCACATCCTCTTTTTTCTCTTTCTTTTTATATGCAAGCTTTTCGTTCTGCGCGGCAATCCGTTCGTTCAACTTCGTCCTTGCGCGCTCCAAGTCCTGCATGGAGGAAGCGCCTTCCTTGCGGAAGAACCGGATGGTCTCATCCGCAACCGCCTTCGCCTCCTGCAAAATATCACGCGCCTCCTCGTTTGCCTCGCGCAAAATGTCCTCCCGCGAAGCATCCATCTTCTCCTGCTTCTTCGAAAGGCGCAGCTTCAAATCTTCCATCTGTGCCTTGTAGCCGCTGATTTCCTCCTGCTCCTTCTCGATCTGTTTTCTGCTGATCTCAAGGTCCGCAAGCAAGTCCTCAAACTTTTTCTCGTCTTCGCGAATCTGTCCCTTCGCGGCATCGATGATTCGTTTCTGCAGCCCCAGCTTTTCCGAAATGGCAAAGGCATTCGATTTTCCGGGCAAGCCGATGAGTAACCGGTATGTGGGCTGTAAGCTCTCGACGTCAAACTCGCAGCTTGCGTTCTGCACGCCCTTCTCCGTCAAGGCATAGACCTTCAATTCACTGTAGTGCGTCGTCGCCATCGCGCACACATTGCGCGTATGCAGGTCGTTCAAAATCGCAATCGCCAGCGCCGCGCCCTCCGTCGGGTCCGTGCCGGCGCCCAGCTCGTCAAAAATGCAAAGGTCGTCCGGTGTCGCCTTCTCCAGAATCGACACGGTATTCGTCATGTGCGCGGAGAAGGTCGACAGGCTTTGCTCAATCGACTGCTCGTCGCCGATGTCCGCATAGATTTCCTTGAACATCGCAATCTCCGAACGGTCCGCCGCGGGAATCATGAGCCCCGAAAGACCCATGATGGTTAAGAGCCCCACCGTTTTTAAGGTCACGGTCTTACCGCCGGTGTTGGGCCCCGTGATGATGAGCATCGAAAAATCACCGCCCAAATGCACATCGATGGGCACCACCTTCTCCTCGTCGATGAGCGGGTGCCGCGCCTTGATCAGGTTGAAGGTTTTTTCTTCCTTCACGACGGGCGCGATGGCGTTCATGGAAAGTGCGTAGCGTGCCTTCGCGAAGCAAAAATCCAAAAACGTCAGCACACGGCAGTTTTCCCGGATGAAGTCCGCTTCCGCTCCGGCGGCCGCCGAAAGCTCCGCTAAGATTCTCGCGATTTCTTCCTCCTCCTGCGATGCCAGCTCCCGCAGGCGGTTGTTCAATTCCACCACCTGTGCCGGTTCGATGAACAGCGTTGCGCCGGAGGAAGAGGCATCATGCACGATGCCCTTCACCTGCCCCTTGTACTCCGCCTTCACGGGCAGGCAGTACCGGTCGCCGCGCATCGTAATGACCGCATCCTGTAAGTAGTTTCTGGCGGACCCGTTTAGGAGCGCATTGAGCGCGGAGCGGATCCGCTCATTCGTCAGCCCCGCCTCCCTGCGGATTTTTTTCAGTTCCGGACTGGCATCCGGGCTGATTTCATCCTCCGCAAGAATGCAGCGACGGATTTCATCCGTTAGATTCCGCAAAGGCTCCAAGGCTTCAAACTGCGCGGAGAGCGAGTCGTAAGACTCCTCCGCCTTGTCGATGTGTCCGTATGCCTTGACGCGTGAAGCGTTTTCGCAAAGTGACGCAATCCGCAACAAGGCGCGCATGTCAAGTGTCGCCCCGATTGCGAGCGTCTTTAACTCCTCCGTTAAATCGCGGTTACTTCCAAAGGAAATCTGCCCCTTACGAAAAATGCGCGCAACGGCATCCGCGGTGTTTGTCAAAGCGTCCTTCACCGCGCCGTAATCCTTCAAAGGATGCAGCGTTTGACACAGTTTTTGCGCAGGCGCGGAGTCCGCATGCGCGATGAGCCGGTCGACAATCTTATCAAATTCCAAAACCCGCAAAGCCCGTTCGTTCATACTTCCTTATTGTATCATAATCTATGCTATAATAGTTCCCATGGACCCGACAGGAACACCAAACGAACAGGAAAACCAGCTTGACTTTTTACGCGAGCAAATCAAGCAGCGACCAATCAACAAGAAGCGGCTAATCCGGCGCACGCTGATTACGGTCGCCTTGGCGGTCGTCTTCGGACTGGTCGCCTGCTTTGCGTTCATCGTCTTTCTTCCCTTCATCAACAACCGTCTGTATCCGGAGGAGCCGCCGCAGGTTGTCTCCTTCCCGGAGGAAAACAACGAGATGCAGCCGGAGGAGATGGTCGCGCTCGACACGGAAATCGAGGCAGGCGCGGTGGCGGACGACCCCTCCGAAAGCATACAGAACACGGTCTTTGACCAGTTGATGAACGCGTACGATTACAGTGCCGAGGATTACGAGCGTCTTTACGGCTCGCTCGCCCGTCTGGCGCAGGAGTCCGCAAAGAGTCTTGTCACGATTACGGTGCAGGGAGAAGGCACGGACTTCGGCGGAATCCCGCTCATTAATACGGCGGGCGCCACGGGGCTTGTCATCGCGGACAACGGTGTGGAAACCTTAATCCTAACCCCCGCTTCCGCCCTTG
>JAFSRL010000015.1 GCA_017446125.1 Lachnospiraceae bacterium | reverse complement strand
CCTTCGCGATGTCTTCCTTGCTTGCACGCGTCTTCGGTACCAGATAGCACAATACAAGCATGGAGAGCAAAAACCCGATTGCGTATATGATTCTAATGTTCAAACCCTTTGTTGCCTCCTTGATAAATGCGCAACTTTTATTATATCACATTTATCCGTTTGCCGCACGATCTGCCCGATAACAGGAATCATTCCTTGCTTAACTGATAAACAGCGTTCTTTGCTGTCCAGAGATTTTCATAAGCGAAGCCGGTCACGCGTTCGCAGATCCGCTTCTCTTCCTCCGTTGTGTCCGAGGAATCCTCACCCTTTCTTCTTGCGATTTCCCGCTGCACGGTGTCAAATTCCTTTCTGGTAATCGGGAAGTAGAGGTCGCAAATCAGCAGCAGTGCCGTCAGGATTGCCGGTGCGAGCACGAAAATGAGACCGATGCTTTGCTGCGTCGAAGCGCTTTGTCTTGCACCCGCGTTCGCAATGACCTCGTCATATCCCACCGCCGCCAGCATAAAGCCGATCGCGGAACCGGACACGCCGGAGGAAATCTTGCGGATAAAGGTCGCCATGCCGGAGACGATGCCGGGGCGTCTGATGGAGGTGATGAGCTCGTCGACATCCGCCATGTCCGCCATGATTGCGAAGATTGCGGTTAAGGACGCGGCGTTGCCGAAGCCCACAAGCGCCGCCAGTACAAGGATGGGGATTAACGGTGCTCCCTCATACGAAAAGAAGAGCATGCCCACAAGACCCACAAGCCGGATGGGCGCGCCGATAAGAATCGTGGTCCGCTTCGACGTGCAGCTCATGACGGGGCCAAAGACCGCCATCCCGAAAAGCTGCGAAATCATCAATGCCGCCAGAAGCTTTGTCAAAGAACCGTCCGCATAGGCGTTTAACACATCGTCCACGTAATAAATCGCCATGCCGGAAACGAAGTCCATGCCGCACTGTCCGAACAGGTACAGCCCGATAAAAATGCGGAACGACCTGCTGCGGAACACACTCGCCGCCTGCGGGAAGGAATCCTTTAACGATGTCTTCACGGGTTCCTTCTGCTTTTCCCAGGTTCCCAGAAAGACCATGAAGGAGGTGACAAAGAACAGTACCCCGAAGAGCAGCGCGCAGCGAAGATACGCGCCGGTGTCTAAGTTGTCGCGGATCATGAAGGACGGCACCAGTCCGCAGACCATCGCGCCGATTGTCGACCAGACCATGCGCATGTTCGAGAATTTCGCACGCATCGCGTAGTCATCCATCATATCCGGCAAGAGCCCGTTGTAGGGCACCATCAGCACCGTGAAGGCCGTATCGAACAGGCAGTACATCACAAAGTAAAACGCGTATTTCACCCAGACGGAATCCGAGGGCGCGGGCACCCACATCAAAACGAAGGTAATCGCGGAGAAAATACTCCCGATCATAATATAGAAGCGTTTGGGACCAAACCGCGACCTGGTCCTGTCCGTGATGTTTCCCATGATGGGGTCCGTGATTGCGTCCCAGATCTTACCCACCAGTGGAATCGTCCCGACAAGTGCCGCCGGCATGCCCAACGCCTTTGTCAAAAAAACCGTGAAGAACGAGTTGATGATTAAGAAGCATCCCCCGTTGAAGAACTCGCCCATGCCGTACATGAGCTGTGCACGTAGTCCGTAGTTCGGTTGTTTTTCTTTCATGGTAAACGCTGCCCCCTCTAACCATTCCCCGGTTGCTCTTAGGTCATTGTATCACGAAGAAAGCGTTTACACCATTTAAATTTTCTTATCTTTCAAAAGCCCTGTTTACGGTCAAAATCGCCTCTTTCATCTGACGTTTCACATCCTGCGGTCCCGCGATGACAACCCTCCCGGCCAGGCCGAAAACCCATGCGAAAAACTGTGCGCTCACGGCGACATCCACGTTCGTCGTGAAGTGTTCTTTTCCGTCCGGCTTGATGATGATGTCCGTGCCGAAGCGGTCGATGATGACACCCGCCATGGCATTTTCGCACCGCAGCTTCACATTCGTCGTCTCCCCGCCGAACATGCCAAACGCCGCCTTCGCATACTTCGCCGGATTCCACTTCTCGAAGGTCTCCTTCCCGTCGCGCATCTCCTTCATGGTCTGGATGCGGCGCATCTTATCGACGCGGTAGTGCTTGATCTGTTCGTTGTTCGTGCTGTAGCCCACAAGGTAGTAATTCTCATCGTCCCACAACAGCGCCCAGGGCGAGGTCTCGATCGTTCCGTCAAAGCGCGGCTCCAGGGTCTTCTTCAGGGTCCAGTTCAGATACTCGAAGCGGATCTTTTTATTCTCATTGATTGCGGAGTGAATCGCGTCGACATTATAATAGATGCTTTCGTTCATCGTCTTGACCCGTCCCGTCATCATTACCTGGCGGTTCAACTGGTTCGCCTCAAAGCGCGACGCCTGCTGCTCGAGCTTGTGGATGAGCTCGGAGGACTTGCGCTGCGTGATGAATTTCGAGGACTGGATGGCGTCCACCAAAAGCTTTAACTCCGCGATTTCGAACTGCTTGCCCGTCACATGATAGTGATACGACTTGCCATTCGGCTCGCCCGTCACCTCCAGTCCCAGCACCTCGAGCTGCTGCAAGTCATCGTACAGGCTTTTTCTGTCCGCGGTGACACCGTAGCGCGCAAGCTCCGTCTTGATTTCGCTGATGGTTAAGTAGTGGTCCTCGTCGGTTTTCTCGAGCATGATTTTGCTCAGGTAATAGAGTTTGAGTTTCTGGTTCGCTCCCTTGGGCATGGATTCTCCTTTCCGTTTGGGTTTTACGAACGCTTGATAAACGCAGCGTTGCATTTCGGACAGCGGATCTCGATCCTGCCTTTGCCGCGGGGTACGCGGATCCGCTGGCCGCATGAAGGGCAGCGGTAGATGCGATGCGTACTGTTAATACCAAACTTTGCCTTCACGCGGTCCGCAACCTGACAGTACATCACGTTCTCCTGATAGCGCTTTGCGATGTTGCGTGAAAACAGCCGGTAGTAGGTCACGGCGACCAGCAGCACCGGCGGAATCGACGAACGCGCAACGCCCACCCGGGACAACACAAACCAGACAAGCGCAACAATCAACAAAAATCTGTTGAGCCTGTCGGTTCCGTTTCTGCCATAGCGATCCTGCATGGTTTTCATCCACCAATCTCTCATGAAAACAAGTATAACACATCCTGTTGCCGCGCTTGACTTCTGTTTGCAATTGGTGTAATCTTTAACAGTTAGACGCGTTGACGCGTCTAAGCGCTAAAGTGAATGACATACTATATTTATATAAGGAAAGGACATCTCAGGTATGGCAATCAAGGTAATCATGTTACTCATCTTTTTCAGCGTCATGGTCGCGGTGGGCTGGTACTGCCGCAGGAACGCGACGGACGTTTCCGGCTTCGTTTTGGGCGGGCGCAACGTGGGCCCGTGGTTGACGGCGTTCGCCTATGGCACATCGTATTTCTCCGCGGTCGTGTTCGTGGGCTACGCCGGACAGTTCGGCTGGAAATACGGCATCGCGGCAACCTGGGCAGGCATCGGCAACGCGCTCATCGGCTCGTTACTCGCCTGGGCGGTCCTGGGGCGGCGCACACGCATCATGACGCAGCATCTAAACAGTGCAACCATGCCGGAGTTCTTCGGCGCACGCTTTAAAAGCGCGAAGCTTAAGATTGCCGCGTCCATCGTTACCTTCATTTTTTTGATTCCCTACACCGCGTCCCTGTACAACGGACTTTCGCGGCTGTTCGGGATGGCGTTCAAAATTGATTACACGGTGTGCGTGATTGTCATGGCGATCTTAACCGGCGTCTATGTCATCGCCGGCGGCTACATGGCGACCGCGATCAACGATTTCATTCAGGGCATCATCATGCTGGTGGGTATCTGCGCGGTGATCGGCGCGGTGCTTTCTTCGCAGGGCGGGTTTTTAGCGGCGCTCGACGGGCTCTCACGGGTGACGGACCCCGCGGTCTCTAATACACCCGGGGTGTTCGCTTCGTTCTTCGGACCGGACCCTGTGAATCTTTTGGGCGTCGTCATCTTGACGAGCCTGGGCACCTGGGGGCTCCCGCAGATGGTGCAGAAGTTCTACGCGATCCGCAGCGAAAAATCGGTCGACACCGGCACCGTCATCTCGACACTCTTCGCGATGGTCATCGCCGGCGGCTGCTATTTCCTGGGCGGCTTCGGGCGGCTCTTCTCAGACCGCGTGGATGTTGCGACGGAAGGGTTCGACGCGATTGTTCCCGCGATGCTCTCTAACCTTCCGGACTTTTTAATTGGTGTCGTCGTCATCTTAGTGCTTTCCGCTTCGATGTCAACGCTGTCGTCGCTCGTTCTGACCTCGAGCTCGACGCTCACGATTGACTTCTTAAAGGACAACTTCATCAAGGACATGGATGACAGGCGGCAGGTCTTTTTGATGCGCTGCCTGATTGTGGTCTTCATCATCATCTCGGTCATCTTAGCCCTCATTCAGTACCGCTCGAACGTGACTTTCATTGCGCAGCTCATGGGTGTGTCCTGGGGTGCGCTTGCCGGCGCGTTCTTAGCGCCCTTCCTCTACGGGCTGTACTGGAAAGGCGCAACCAAGGCGGCGTGCGCGGTGTGCTTTCTGTTCTCGACCGTTGTGATGATTGCGAACATTTTCTTCCGCGCGTCGTTCCCTGCGCTTTTGCAGTCGCCCATCAACGCAGGCGCCTTTTGCATGATTGCGGGACTCATCATCGTGCCCGTCGTTTCTTTCGTGACGCCGCGTCCGGACGCGCAGCATGTCGACGAAGCGTTCTCCTGTTATGAGCGCAAGGTCATGGTGCCGCAGCATCAGGCGCTCGGTGACGGGGAGAGTGTGTGATATAATAGCGCAAGAGCATTCTTCGGCGTACGCCGAAAAGGAGACGGCATGTTTGAGAAAAAGACTGTAATCTTCAAAAAGAAAGACCGCGAGGCATGGAAGGCGATTAAGGCCGCGCTGAAGGAGGAAGGGTTTAAAGGCGTTTCCGCGAGTCACTATGAGGTCGATGTGGTCAAGGCGTGCGGCTGCGGGTCGAAGCTCGACCCCAGGGACTTTGGTGCAAAGGGCAAGATTGACCGCGACGTTTATCAGATTAAGGTGAAGGAAATTGATAAGGAGCGCGCCCTGGCGGCAATCCGTGCGCACGGTCTGGTTCCGGAAATCGATGAGACCGTTACCGTGGATG
>JAFSRL010000111.1 GCA_017446125.1 Lachnospiraceae bacterium | reverse complement strand
CCCGTCCCCCTGACTCACTCACTACCTGCTCAATGCTCAGACTTCCACCGTACACATCCAGGGCACTGCCCACCGTGAAGTCGATTCTTCCCTGCCCTGCGTCGCGGATGAGGGCGATGTCCTCCATCGTGTGAATGCCGCCGGCGTAGGTGCAAACGGTATCCTGCGCCTGCGCAAGAATCTCCACGACGCGCGTCTCGATGCCCTGCTGACGTCCCTCGACATCCGCCGCATGAACAAGGAATTCATCGCAGCTTCTGGAAAGGCGCTCCAGAGTTTCACGCGAAAGCACCGTCTTTGTCAGGCGCATCCAGCGGTCGGTCACGACGCGGTATTCCGGGGCAGAGTCAGGCGTCACCACCTTCTTGCAGCTTAAGTCCAGAACCAGCCGCTCCTTCCCGACAGCCCTTACCAGTTGCTGCAGCCTTGCCTCATCAATCGCGCCGTCGCGGAAGACGAAGCTTGTCACGATAACATGGCTTGCACCGGCATCCAGAAAGGACGCGGCATTTTCCACCGTGATGCCGCCGCCCACCTGCCACTGTCCCGGGTACGCCTTTAAAACAGAAAGCGCTTCCTTCTTCGTGGCTTCATATTCCGGCGTTCCCGCGGCATTTAAAAAAATGACGTGACCGCCGCTTAACTGCTCTTTTGCAAATAAGTCCGCATAGTAAACCGCATCCTTTGCGGCAACAAAGTTCTCTACAGCAAAAGAGACGGTGCCATCTTGGTCGCCGTCCTTTAATGACGCGCCCACAATCTGTTTGACGCGTCCGTTATGAAGATCGATGCAGGGCCGAAACCGCATGGATTACCCCACCACCTTGCTCATGTCGTACATGCCCGCCGGTTTGCCGGCAAGATATTTTGCAGCCGCGACGGCGCCCGTCGCAAACACGCTTCTCGAATACGCACGGTGGGAGAACGTCACTACCTCGTCGTTGCCGGCAAAAATCACATCGTGGTCGCCCACAATCGTTCCGCCGCGCACCGCGCTGACTCCGATTTCCTCCTGTCTTCGTTCCTCGCGCCTTGCGCTCCTGTCATACACATACGGGTATGCCGTCTTTTCCCGTGAAAGCGCCTCATTCGCCGCATCGCCCAAAGCGATTGCGGTTCCGGAGGGCGCGTCCAGCTTTTTCTTGTGATGCTTTTCGACGATTTCAATGTCAAAGCCCGCAGCGTCGAGCACCGCGGCGTTTTCCTTTAAGATTTTCAAAAGCAGGTTGATGCCCACGGACATGTTGGCACTTTTTAAAATCGCAGTCTCTTTGGCGGCAGCGTGCATCTTTTTTGTCTGTTCTTCGCTCAATCCCGTCGTGCACAAGACGCAGGGCAGCTTGTACGCCGTTACGAAATCAAGCAGCGCATCCATTGCCTTCGCGGTCGAAAAATCGATGACGACATCGATTCCCTCTGCCACATCCTTCGGAATTTCATCACAGGAAGCGTACACCGGAAACGATGCGTTCTTATCCGTAACCGCGTCCACACCGCAGCAAATCGCGATACCACAATCCTCGGATGCGATGGCCTCGATTGCTTTTCCCATGCGGCCGTTGCAACCGTGTAACAATACATTAATCATAGCGGTTTCCTTTACACCTTCAGTCCGTAGTCCTTCATTGCCTGTTTTAACTGCTCGCAGTGCGCGGGCTCCAAGTTTGTCAGCGGCAGGCGTAAGTGACACTCGCCAAACCCAAGGTACGAAATGCCCATCTTCACGGGGATGGGATTCACCTCGCAAAACAGCGCGTTGCACAACGGAATCGCGGCAAGCTGAAGCTGCGCCGCCTTCTCCGTATCCTTGTCAAAGAACGCCTGACAGATATCATGCGCCTGCTGCGGCGCGACATTTGCAAGCACGGAAATGACACCCAAACCGCCCAAAGACATCATGGGTAAAATCTGGTCGTCGTTTCCGGAATACAGATCGATGTGCCCCTCGCACAACTGCATCATCTTTGCGGTCTGGGAAAGATCGCCCACGGCATCCTTGATTGCGACAATGTTCTCCACCTCCTTGCAGAGCCTTGCCACGGTTGCGGGCTGGATGTTTGTGCCCGTACGGGAAGGGACATTGTAAAGAATGATGGGCAGCTTCACGCTTTCCGCCACCTTCTTATAATGCTCGTAAAGACCGTTCTGTGTCGCCTTATTGTAGTAGGGCGTAACGAGTAAAAGCGCGTCCGCGCCGTCACGCTCCGCTTCCTGTGAAAGCATCACGGCGGTTTCCGTCGCGTTCGAACCGGTGCCCGCAATGACCGGCACGCGTTTATTCACCTTCTTAATGCAGTGCCGGATGACGTCAGAATGCTCCTCCTCCGAAAGCGTGGCACTCTCTCCCGTCGTTCCGCATACAATGATTGCGTCGGTGCCGTTTTCGATCTGGTAATCAATCAACGCGTCAAACGCGTCATAGTCCACCGACAAGTCCGCCTTGAACGGCGTCGCGATTGCAACGCCCGATCCCTTGAATATCGCCATGGTTGTGTCCTCCT
>JAFSRL010000110.1 GCA_017446125.1 Lachnospiraceae bacterium | reverse complement strand
CCGCCCCCCTGACTCATTTTTGTCACCGGACAGAGAGGGATTTACGAATGAGTGATTTAACAGTAATGGAAGGCGGCGTCACCGCCGCAAAGGGCTTTGAAGCGGCAGGCTGCGAAACGGGTATCCGGCATTCGGGCAGAAAGGACATGGCGGTCGTGTTCAGCAAAACGCCCTGTGTGGCAGCAGGCACCTTTACGTCGAACGTCGTGAAGGCGGCGCCGGTGATGTGGGATAAAAAAATCGTGGAAGAGGGAGGCGCGGTTCACGCCGTAATCGTGAACTCCGGCATCGCGAATGCCTGCACCGGCAGGGAAGGCATGGAGGTATGCGAGGAAACCGCGAAGGAGGTCGCAACGGTGTTTCAGGTGCCGGAAGGCGCGGTGCTCATCGGCTCGACCGGCGTGATCGGAATGCAGATTCCCATGGACAAGGTACGCTACGGCGTGACGCGGTTAAAGGAAAAGCTTTCCGGTTCCAAGGAGAGCGCGCACGACGCGGCGGACGCGATCATCACGACGGACACGCACAAAAAGGAAGTCGCGGTGTCGTTTATGGCGGGGGAAACGGAGTGTCACTTGGGCGGCATGTGCAAGGGCAGCGGCATGATTCACCCCAACATGTGCACGATGCTTGCGTTTTTGACAAGCGACGTCGCGATTGAAAAAGCGCTTTTGCAGAAGGCGCTGCGCATGGTCGTTGTCGACACCTTCAATATGATTTCCGTCGACGGGGACATGTCTACCAACGACACGCTGCTTGTGATGGCAAACGGCGAAGCGAAGAACGCCGTGATTGACAAAGAGGATGAACGCTATGACAATTTTGTAAAAGCACTGACCTTTGTCTGCCGCGAGATGGCGATGATGCTTGCCGGCGACGGCGAGGGCGCAACGGCACTGTTTGAAACGGTGGTGAAAAATGCCGCGACGAAGGAGGATGCGCGGACACTCGCAAAGAGCGTGATTTCCTCGAGCCTGACCAAGGCGGCAATCTTCGGACACGATGCGAACTGGGGCAGGATTCTGTGTGCGCTCGGCTACTCCGGCGCAACGTTCGACCCGGAGCAGGTGGATTTATTTATAGAAGCTGCCGGGCAGAAGATGCAGCTTTACGGAAACGGCAAGGCGTGCGATTATTCGGAAGAGGAAGCGACGAAGATTTTGAGTCAGAAGAAGGTCACGGTCATCGCAAACATGCACACGGGAACGGAGGAAGCAACCGCCTGGGGCTGCGACCTCACCTACGATTACGTGAGAATCAACGCGGATTACAGGAGTTAAACAGCATGGATATCCAATTACAACAGGCGCAGGACAAGGCGCAGGTGCTCATCGAGGCGCTGCCCTACATTCAGAAGTACAACCGCAAAATCATCGTCGTGAAATACGGCGGCAGCGCAATGACGGACGCGTCCCTGGAAAAAAGCGTGATGCAGGACGTGACGCTGTTAAAGCTGGTGGGCTTTAAGCCCATCATCGTGCACGGCGGCGGCAAGGCAATCAGCGGCTGGGTCGAGAAGACGGGCAAGCAGCCGGAATTTGTGAACGGGTTGCGCGTCACGGACGAAGAGACGATGGAGATCGCGGAGATGGTGTTGAACCGCGTGAACAAAAAGCTGGTCGCTTTGATTGAATCCCTGGGCGTGAAGGCAGTCGGCATTTCCGGCAAGGACGGTGGTCTTTTGCGCGTTGACAAGCACTATGCGGATGGCAGGGACATCGGCTTTGTGGGCGAGGTGAAAAGCGTCGAGCCTTCGGTCTTGCTTGACCTCATCGACAGGGATTATTTACCGGTCGTTGCGACGACGGGCTTGGATGATGCATTCAACACCTACAACATCAACGCGGATGACGCGGCAAGCGCAATTGCGCAGGCGGTCCATGCGGAAAAGCTCGCGTTCCTAACGGACGTGGAAGGGCTCTACCGTGACTTCAACGACAAGTCGACCTTTATTTCGAGAATCACCTGCTCGGAGGCGGAGGCACTCATCGAAGAGGGCGCCATCGGCGGCGGCATGCTGCCGAAGCTGACCAACTGCACGCAGGCAATCAAAAACGGCGTCGGGCGCGTCCACATTCTCGACGGAAAGATTCCGCACTGTCTCTTGTTGGAAATCTTCACGGACAAGGGTATCGGTACCATGTTTTTTGATGACGACGCGGTGCGCTAAGAAAGGGAAACGGTATGTCAGACACTTTGATGAAGCAACAGATTGACGAAGCGGAGGGCGCGCTCTTACACACCTACAACCGCTACCCCGTGGTGCTTGACCACGGAGAGGGCGTGTATCTTTATGACACCGAAGGGAAGAAGTACTTGGACTTTGGCGGCGGGATTGCCGTGAACGCGTTCGGGTACGGCGATGCGCGCTATACCAATGCGTTGAAGACACAGATCGACAAGCTCATGCATGTGTCGAATTACTTCTATAACGAACCGGCGATCAGGGCGGCAAAGCGCTTGACGGGATTGAGTAAGCTTTCCAGAATCTTCTTTACGAACTCCGGCGCGGAGGCGGTGGAGGGCGCCTTAAAGGCGGCGAGAAAGTACGCCTTCTTAAAGGATGGAAAAACGGATCATGAAATCATTGCCTTTGACCATGCCTTCCACGGAAGGACCTTCGGCGCACTTTCCGTGACGGGCACGGAAAGCTACCGCACCCCCTTTGCGCCCATGATCGGGGGCGTGCAGTTTGCAGCCTACAATGACTTGGAAAGTGTGCGTAAGCTGGTGAATGATAAGACCTGCGCCGTGATTGTGGAGCCCGTGCAGGGCGAGGGCGGCATCATTCCCGCGACGAAGGAATATTTGGAAGGGCTGCGTGCGCTTTGTGACGAAAAGGATCTCGTCTTAATCTTCGATGAAATCCAGTGCGGCATGGGACGCACGGGGTATCTGTTCGCGCACGAGGCATACGGTGTAAAGCCGGACATTTTAACGCTCGCAAAGGGCATCGGTGCGGGCTTCCCCGTGGGCGCGTTTTTGTTAAACGAAAAGCTTGCAAACGCGTCGCTTTCGGCGGGCGACCACGGAAGCACCTACGGCGGAAACCCTTTGG
>JAFSRL010000109.1 GCA_017446125.1 Lachnospiraceae bacterium | reverse complement strand
GGGCAATACCGAACGCCAGATCATGTTCATCCGGGACTTAAGCGCGACGATTCTGTGCTGTACGCCTTCCTACGCCGCCTTCCTCGCGGAGACGATGAAGGAGATGGGCATGGGACCGGATGATATTCCGTTGAAGGCCGGTATCTTCGGCGCGGAGGCATGGAGCGAGGAGATGCGCCACGACATCGAAAACACGCTGGGCATCAAGGCGTATGATATTTACGGGCTGACGGAGCTTTCCGGCCCCGGCGTTTCCTTCGAGTGCTCCGCGCAAAGCGGCATGCACATCAATGAGGATCACTTCATCGCGGAAATCATCGATCCCGACACCATGGAGGTGCTTCCGGAAGGAGAGCAGGGCGAGCTTGTTTTCACCTCAATCACCAAGGAGGCGTTTCCGCTTCTGCGTTACCGCACGCGCGATATCTGCGTTTTGACAAGAGAGCAGTGCTCCTGCGGCAGAACGCATGTCAGGATGAAGAAGCCGAAGGGCAGGACGGACGATATGCTCATTATCCGCGGCGTCAATGTCTTCCCGTCACAGATCGAGACGGTGTTGTTGAACCACGGATATGCGGCGAACTATCAGATCATTGTGGGCCGTGTCAAGAACACCGACACGCTCGAGGTACAGGTCGAGATGACACCCGAAATGTTCACGGACAACATGGGCGACATCGCGGAAATGCAAAAGACCCTGGTCGACGGGTTGCGCTCGATGCTTGGTATTTCCGCAAAGGTCATGCTGGTTGCGCCCAAGACCATCGCAAGAAGCGAAGGCAAGGCGGTACGTGTCATCGACAACCGCAAAATTTAAGAGGAGGTAGCACAATGGCAATCAAACAGATTTCAGTGTTTTTGGAAAACAGACCGGGTACCCTCTTAAAGATGACGGGGGTATTGGCGCAGAATAACATCGATATGCGCGCGCTTTCCCTTGCGGAGACAAAGGACTTCGGCATCGTGCGGCTCATTGTGGACGATGTGTTTTCGGCGACGACCGCATTGAAGGACGCGGATTTTATCAGTTCAATTACGGATGTCGTTGCGGTTTTGATTCCGGATGAGCCGGGCGGCTTAGACAAGGTGTTGCGTGTCCTGAACGATGCAAGCGTGAACATCGAGTACATGTATGCCTTTTTGGGCGGCAGGGATGTCGATGATGCCTACATGATCTTCCGCGTGGGCGATTGCAAGGCGGCGGAGACGGCGCTGAAGGACAAAGAGATCAAGGTGGTCACGCAGGAAGAGATCGCGGAGTTATAACGATCTGAAACGGTTCCGGAACTTGTGGCAAAGGTCGTGAAGTGATATGATCGTATAGATGGCTGCGCATAATACGGAGCATGGTAACACGAGCTCAAAGAGTATATTAAAGCAGGCCGGAATCCTGGCGGCGGCAGGTATCATCGTCAGGATCATCGGTCTGTTATATCGATCGCCGCTGACAGCGATCATCGGCGATGAGGGCAACGGGTACTATACCGTGGCCTATAATATCTATACGGTCGTGCTGCTCGTTTCCTCTTACAGCATTCCGTCCGCGGTGAGTAAGATCATGGCGGCCAGGCTCGCGAAGAGAGAGTACGCGAACGCAAAGCGGATCTTTGTCTGCGCGTTTGTCTACTGTCTGGTCGTGGGCGGGGTGGCGTCGCTTCTTTTGTATTTCGGTGCGCCGTTTTTGGCAAGCCACAATCTCCTCATCCCCGGTGCGGTGCCGGTGTTACGTATCTTTGCGCCGGCGATCTTTTTCTTCGGAATCCTAGGTGTGCTGCGCGGGTATTTTCAGGCGCACCGCACGATGCTGCAGACCTCCGTTTCCCAGATCATCGAACAGATTATGAATGCCATAATGAGCCTTTTGATGGCGCATGTGCTGATCGGGATGGCGACGTCGGATGACAACACGACGCGTGCGGTGTACGGGGCGATGGGGTCCGCGATCGGAACGGGAGCCGGGGTGTTCATCGCGCTGTTGTTTATGGCGTTTTTGTATCTGCTCAGCAAGGATGTGTTGAACCGGCGTGCGGCGGCGGACCTAAACGATCCGGATGATTACGGTACGATCTTTAAGTCGATCCTGTTGTTCGTGACGCCGTTTATCTTAAGCACCTTTATCTATAACTTTACGACGACACTTGACCAGACGATCTTTACGCGCGTGATGTTCAGCGTGCGCGGGTATCTCGAGCAGGACATCTCGAACAGCTACGGAATCTTTGCCGGCAAGGCGGTCGTGATCTCCAACATTCCGATTGCAATCTCGACGGCGTTTTCTGCTGCGCTCATGCCGAACATCTCCGGCGCCGCGGCAAGGGAGGATACAAAGGGCTGCGCACGCATCACAAGGCAGACCATCCGCATGACGATGCTGATTGCGATTCCGGCGTCCGTCGGTCTGTTTGCGCTCGCGCGGCCCGTGACGATGGTCTTATTCCCGCAGCGTGCCTCGCTCGATACGGCGGCGCTGTTGCTTGCCGCCATTGCCGTAACGGTCATCTTTTATTCACTCTCGACCGTGACGAACGGCGTGTTGCAGGGCATCGGGAAGGTGAATGTTCCGGTAATCCATGCGGGGATCGCCCTGATTGTACAGGGGGCGCTCTTGTATGCGCTCTTGCTGTACACGGATCTGTTCAGCATGGCGCTTGTCATTGCCTTGATTGTATATTCGTTACTCGTGTGCGTGTTGAACCAGATTTCGATCAAACGGTTTTTGCATGTGAAGATGGGGTGGAAGCGCGTGTATGTCTTTCCCGCGATTTGCGCCGCTGTCATGGGCGGTTGCGCCTTTCTTTCTTATCGCGGACTGTATGCCGTGATTTCGCTCTTGAATGAGTCCGAGTATTTCTCGAACCTGATTGCGCTGTTTGTCGCCATCGTTATCGCGGTGTTTGTCTACAGCTTCCTGCTGTTGAAGTTGAAGATTGTTACGGAGCGTGATTTGGAACAGATGCCGGGGGGAGCGAGGCTGCGCACGGTTGCAGTGAAGATGCGGATGCTGTAATCCGTCTCACTT
>JAFSRL010000108.1 GCA_017446125.1 Lachnospiraceae bacterium | reverse complement strand
TGACTCTTTTTTGTCACCTCACGGAAACACCGGAATGAAATTCAGTCCGCTACTTTCCTCAAATCCAAACATCAGGTTCATGTTCTGCACCGCCTGGCTTGCCGCGCCCTTCATGAGGTTGTCGAGTGCGGCATTCATCACGATGCGGTTGGTGCGCGGATCGATCGTGTACGCAATGTCGATGAAGTTGCTGCCCTCCACCCACTTCGTATCCGCATTCATATCATTCTCCAGCAGGCGCACGAAGGGTTCGTCGCCGTAATACTTCTCATACGCAGCCCGCACCGCGTCGCTATCCTGTCCCTTCAGCGTCGCATAGACGGTCGCAAGGATGCCGCGGTTCATGGGAACCAGGTGCGGCGTAAACGAAATCACCACCGGCTCGCCTGCTGCCCCGGAAAGGTGCTCCTCAATCTCCGGCGTATGACGATGCGTAGCGATGCCGTAAGGCTTTGCGCTTTCATTGACCTCGCAAAAGAGGTTGTCCACCTTCGCACCGCGCCCCGCGCCCGAGACACCGGACAACGCGTCGACAATGATCGTGTGCGGGTCAATCAGCCTTTCCTTAACGAGCGGGTACGCCGTTAAAATGGAACAGGTCGTGTAGCAGCCGGGATTCGCAACAAGCCTTGCTGTGCGAATCTTATCGCGATAAAGCTCCGGCAGCCCGTAGACCGCCTCCGCGTTGATCTTTACATCCGCCGCCTTTAAGCCGTACCATTTTTCATAAACCGAAAGATCGTCGAACCTAAAGTCCGCGCTCAAATCGATGACCTTCACCTTGTTCAAGAGCGCATCCGTGACAAGCCCTGCTGCCATCCCCTGCGGTGTCGCGAGGAACAGCACATCCACCTCTTCGGCAAGCGCCGCCGGATTCTCCTCCTCACAGGGGCGCTCCGCGCCGGGCAGGCCGAAAAGATTCCGGAATTCCTTATCGTAACGCTTCCCGACGTAGGACCTCGAGCCGTAGCTCTTGACCTCGACCTGCGGATGCTGCTGTAGGATTGCCGCGAGGATGCCGCCCGTGTAACCGGTCGCGCCCAGAATCCCCGCGCGGATTGTTTCTGTACTCATATTCTGTCCTTTCTCTATGCCGGGTGAATTACACACGCCTTTGTCACCTGTGTAATTTACTTCTACGAGTTTACACCCATTCCGTGCATATTGCAAGTGTTTATTTCGATTTTTATGCATAAATTTCCGAAAAATCTTCAAAATTTCGTTGAATTCCTCTTGATTTTTGTAAAATTATGTACTATACTCAAATTCGCACCCCACGGTGCGCATACTAAAAACACGCGCAAACGCGCATACAACAAGGAAAGACGAGGAACAAACACATGGCAAAAGAAAAAGTGGTCTTAGCCTACTCCGGCGGGCTCGACACCACGGCAATCATTCCGTGGTTAAAGGAAAACTACGATTATGACGTCATCTGCTGCTGCATCAACTGCGGGCAGGAGGAGGAGCTCGACAATTTGGAGGAGCGCGCGATCAGCTCCGGCGCCGCAAAGCTCTACGTGCTCGACGTCGTTGACGAGTTTGCGGACGAGTACATCGTCCCCTGCATCCGGGCGCACGCGGTCTATGAGAATAAGTATCTTCTTGGAACCTCGATGGCGCGTCCGTTGATTGCCAAGAAGCTGGTCGAAACCGCGAGGAAGGAAGGCGCAACGGCGATCTGCCACGGCGCGACCGGCAAGGGCAACGACCAGATCCGCTTCGAGCTGGGCATCAAGGCGCTTGCGCCGGATTTGAAAATCATCGCCCCCTGGCGCAGCGACAAGTGGCGCATGCAGTCCAGGCAGGACGAAATCGACTACTGCAAGGAGCACGGCATCGACCTGCCCTTCGACGCCGCAAGCAGCTACAGCCGCGACCGCAACCTCTGGCACATCTCGCACGAGGGCTTGGAGCTCGAGGACCCCTCCAAGGGTCCTGACTACGACCACCTCCTCGTCATGAGCGTCACTCCCTTCAAGGCTCCGGACGAGGCGACGGACATCACCCTCACCTTCGAAGCGGGCGTGCCGAAGAGCTTAAACGGAACCCCCATGAAGGTCTCCGAAATCATCCGTGCGTTGAATAAGTTGGGCGGTGAAAACGGCATCGGCATTGTCGACATCGTGGAGAACCGTGTCGTGGGCATGAAGAGCCGCGGCATCTACGAGACGCCCGGCGGCACGATTCTGTATGAGGCGCACCAGCAGTTGGAGGAGCTGATTCTGGACCGTGACACCTACACCGCGAAAAAGGATGTCGCGAACCAGTACGCGGATCTTGTTTACGAAGGCAAGTGGTTCACGCCCCTGCGCGAAGCGGACCAGGCATTCATCGAATCCACCCAGAAGCGCGTCACGGGCGAGGTGAAGTTAAAGCTCTACAAGGGCAACATCATCAAGAACGGAACCACGTCACCGTACTCGCTTTACTCGGAGTCGCTGGCGTCCTTCACGACGGGCGACCTCTATGACCACCACGACGCGGAGGGCTTTATCAACCTCTTCGGCCTGTCCAGCAAGGTGCGCGGCATGCTCTGGAAAGAGGAGCAATGAATTCACTCGTCTTTCTGTTGACCTATCTTGCGGTCGTGAATATTGCCGGTTTGATTCTGATGGGAATGGATAAGCGGAAGGCACGTCTTGGTGCCTTCCGCATTCCTGAATTAACACTCTTTACGGTAGCGGTCATCGGGGGAAGCCTGGGGAGCATCGCCGGGATGTATGTCTTCCGTCATAAGACGCGGGTGAAGCGGTTCAAATTCGGCCTGCCCGCGATTCTTATTTTACAGCTTGCCGCCGTTGTCTTTTTGATTCTCCAGCCGGTGCCGATTCGCTTTTTATAAACTCAACAGGTGACAATAAAGCCGCCGTCAGAGGCGTAAAGCGAGCTGATGCCGTTGGTGTCCATGATGAGGGAATCCTTGAAGGGGATTTTCTTTAAAATCATGTCACGGACGACGTGCGCGCGCTCGGAGCAGTTGCAGTGCGTGATGACCAAATGCCGCTCCTCCGGGTTTGTCGCTTCGCGCGTCATGATTTCAATCATCTTGATGATGGCTTTTTTCATGCCGATTGCCTGCCCGCGCAGCTCGATGACGCCGTGGATGCCGCCCATCACGGGCTTGATGTTTAAGGTGGTCGCGACCATCGCCTTGACGTTCGACATGCGCCCGTTCTTGCGCAGCGCTTCCAGGGAATCTAAAATGAAATACGTCTTTTGGTTGTCGCGGAATTCCTCCGTTTTTCGAATCACCTCATCGAAGGGAAGGCCTTCCGTTGCATACTTCCACGCGGTCATGGCGACCTGCGCCTCGCCGCCGGAGGCGGATTCGGAATCGAAGATGTGGATGTTCTTTGCTCCCTTCTCCTCAAGATAGAGGTTCTTGCCCAAAAGGGCGCTGTTGTACGAGCCGCTTAAGTGCGACGATAAGGTCACGACGTAGATGTCGTCGTATTCGCAGTCGTAGGCGCGCATATAGCGCTCGGGAGAAGGACAGGACGATTTCGGGAAGCCTTCGTACTCCCGCACCTTCCGTAAGAACTCCGCCTGGTTGAAGGTCTCATCGTCCATGATGTGGTAGTCGCCCACCGAGATGCCCAAGGGCACAAACTCCGTGTTCGGTGCGGACTTGTACGGCTCCGGCAACTCACAGCAACTGTCAACTACAATTTTAAAAGACATAACACACCCCTGTTAAATGTATTCGGGGCGCTGCCCCCTCAATGTAGTTTCCATTACTACATCGTCTATCATAACACTTGCGATTGCTTTCGTAAAGGCAAAAAAAGCATTTTCGTGTTTTTTATTCGTATTTGGTTAAGATGGCAATCAAAGCGTCATACTTGGGCTTGATTGCGTCGAATAACTCCTTTGTCCCGTCGAGCCTGTCCGCGCGCAGGATTTCCGTTAAGTCCATCACCTGTCCCTTGAAGCCCTCCAGGGAAAGGTTGCCGGCAACGCCCTTTAAGGCATGGCAGGCTTTGAAGGCTTCCTTTGCGTCAGAGGCATTCAGCGCGTTTTCTAAGGCCTCCATGTTGGGATCCGTAAGAAACTTTTTCAAGAATTTCTCCAGCATCTCCTCGTTGCCCATAAAGCGTTCGTTCGCCTCCGCGAAATTCACGCCCCAGTCCTCCAGTTCCTTCCTGAATTCAGGTTTCATGCGACACCCTCCATTTTCAAAAGCTTTGCGGTCTGGTCCGCGGTCGTCAGTGCATCAATGAGCTCGTCCAAATCGCCGTCCATCACGGCGTCGATTTTATACAGGGTCAGCTTGATTCTGTGATCCGTCACGCGCCCCTGCGGGAAGTTGTAGGTTCTGATTTTTTCCGAGCGGTCGCCGGTGCCAATCTGGGACTTGCGCAGCGCCGCCTCCTCATCGTGCTGTTTTTCCTGCTCGCGCTCATAGAGCTTTGCTCTTAAGACCTTCAGGGCCTTTGCCTTGTTCTTAATCTGGCTTTTTTCATCCTGGCAGGAAATGACGATGCCCGTGGGGATGTGGGTTAAGCGGACCGCGGAATCCGTCGTGTTGACGCACTGCCCGCCGTTGCCCGACGCGCGGAAGACATCGAACTTGCAGTCATTCATATCGATTTCGACCGCCACCTCGTCGACCTCCGGCATGATTGCCACGGTGATTGCAGAGGTGTGGATGCGGCCGCCGGACTCCGTCTCCGGGACACGCTGCACGCGGTGGGCACCGCTTTCGTATTTTAATCTTGAGTAGGCGCCCTGTCCGTTGATCATAAAGCTGACACTCTTCATCCCGCCGATGCCGATCTCCTCGACATCCATCGTCTCGACCTTCCAGTGATGCCGCTCCGCATAGCGCACATACAGGCGGTACATTTCCGCAGCGAACAGTGCCGCCTCGTCACCGCCCACACCTGCGCGGATTTCGACGATGACGTTCTTATCGTCGTTTTCGTCCTTGGGCAAAAGAAGGACCTTGAGCTGCTCCTCGAGCTCCGGAATCCGTTTTTTGGCGTCGGATAACTCT
>JAFSRL010000107.1 GCA_017446125.1 Lachnospiraceae bacterium | reverse complement strand
GCACCCGCACGTGCTCGAAATGAGCGGCATCAATCCGGACGAGTACACCGGATTTGCCTTCGGTGTCGGACTCGAGCGCATCGCTCTCTTAAAGTATGAAATAGACGATATGAGGCTGCTGTACGAAAATGACATTCGTTTTATTAACCAGTTTTAATATTACGATTTGACGGATGCGGCGTAAAGGAAAGGAAAAAGATACAATATGAATGCATCATTAAACTGGCTAAAAGCATACGTACCGGACCTGGATGTCACAGACAAAGAGTTCACCGACGCGATGACACTCTCCGGCACCAAGGTCGAGGGACATACACGATTAGACAAAAACCTTGAAAAGATCGTGATCGGACAGATCAAGGAGATCAAGCCGCATCCCGACGCGGACAAGCTCGTCGTCTGCCAGGTCGATATCGGCAGCGAAACCTTACAGATCGTTACGGGTGCCAAAAACATGAAGGAAGGCGACAAGGTTGCGGTCGTAACGGACGGCGGCAAGGTCGCGGGCGGGCACGACGGAGGGCCGCTTCCGGAAGACGGCATCGCGATCAAGGCCGGGAAGCTCAGAGGCGTCGAAAGCTACGGCATGATGTGCGCCATCGAGGAGATGGGGCAGGATGCCCACCTCTTCCCGCACGCGCCGGAGGACGGCATCTACATCTTTGAAGAGGACGCGGAAGTCGGAGCGGATGCGATCGAAGCGCTCGGGCTTCACGATTCCGTATTTGAATTTGAAGTCACGTCGAACCGTGTGGACTGCTACAGCATTTTAGGCATCGCCCGCGAGGCGGCGGCGACCTTTGATAAAAAGTTTATCCCGCCGGTTGTGGAGCTGCATGAAACCGACGAAAAGGCAAGCGACTATATCTCGGTGGAGGTCGTGGACAAGGATCTGTGCCCGCGTTACTGCGGAAGGGTCTGTACGGACATCACGATCGCGGAGTCGCCGAAGTGGATGCAGGAGCGCCTGCGTGCCGCCGGTATCCGTCCGATCTCGAACCTGGTGGATATCACCAACTATGTGATGCTCGAGTACGGCCAGCCGATGCATGCCTTTGACCTTTCGACCGTCGCGGGCAACAAGATCATTGTGAAGCGTGCCGCGGACGGTGACAAGTTCATCACGCTTGACGGGCAAGAGCGGACACTCGACCACGATGTGCTGATGATCTGTGATGCGGAAAAAGAGATCGGCATCGCCGGCATCATGGGCGGTGAGAACTCGATGATCACGGACAGTGTTAAGACCGTGCTGTTTGAGGCGGCGACCTTTAACGGCCCCAACATCAGAAAGAGCGCCAAGCGCATCGGCTTACGAACCGATTCTTCCTCGTTTTTCGAAAAGGGACTTGATCCCGCGAATGCGGAAGCGGCCGTCAACCGTGCCTGCCAGCTCGTGGAGGAGTTAAACTGCGGCAAGGTGACACAGGGCATCGTGGAGGATTCCGTGCCGTTAAAGACACCGGTCAAGATCGCGTTCACACCGGAGCGCATCAACGCGTTTTTGGGAACCGACATTCCGGCGGATGACATGCTCGCGATCTTTGAAAAGTTAGAGCTTGTTTATGACAAGGCGACGAATGAGGTGACGGTACCGACCTTCCGCCAGGACGTCTTACAGATGGCGGATCTTGCGGAAGAGGTGGCGCGCTTCTACGGATACGATAAGATCCCGACGACCCTGCCGAAGGCGAGCGCCACGACCGGCAAGAAGACCTTCCAGATGGAGATCGAGGACCGCGCACGCGCGGCAGCCTTTGACTGCGGATTCTCGGAAGGCTACTGCTATTCCTTTGAGAGCCCGAAGGTCTTTGACGCGCTCATGTATGACGAAAACGCACCCGAGCGCAAGGCGATTAAGATCGCGAACCCCCTGGGCGAGGATTTCTCCATCATGCGTACGGTGCCGGTGAACGGCATCCTGACGAGCCTTGCGACCAATTACAACCGGCGCAATAAGAACGCGGCGCTGTTTGAGATCGGAAACATTTATCTGGCAAAAGAGCTGCCCTTAACAGAATTGCCGGATGAGCGAAAGCAGTTGACGCTTGGCTTCTACGGTGACGGG
>JAFSRL010000106.1 GCA_017446125.1 Lachnospiraceae bacterium | reverse complement strand
CAATCAAAATAGCGCTTGCCGGAAATCCGAATTCCGGTAAAACCACATTATTTAACGCTCTGACCGGCTCGAACCAGTTTGTCGGAAACTGGCCGGGTGTCACGGTGGAGAAAAAAGAGGGTAAGCTGAAAAAACACGATGATGTGACAATAACGGACTTGCCCGGCATCTACTCGCTTTCTCCCTATACCTTGGAGGAAGTGGTCGCGAGAAATTATTTGATCGATGAGCGTCCGGATGTGGTTCTAAACATCGTCGACGGTACGAACATGGAGCGCAACCTCTATCTGACGACACAGATTCTGGAGCTCGGGATTCCGACGCTCGTTGCGGTCAACATGATGGACGTCGTGGAAAAGAACGGCGACAAGCTTGATCTTGATGCGCTTTCCAAGGCGCTCGGCTACTAGGTGATGCCCATCTCCGCCTTAAAGGGCGACGGTATCATGGAAGCGGCGGAAGAAGCCGTAAAACTCGCCGGTACCGAGCCGCACGCACCCAAGCACAAGTTTGCGGGTGCGGTGGAGCATGCGCTGGCGCACATCGAGGAGGTCACGGTACACGACCTGCCGAAGGAGCAGCAGCACTTTTTTGCAATCAAGCTCTTTGAGCGCGACAGCAAGATGCAGGAGCGCCTGAACCTGGGTGCGGATGTCATCGCGCACATCGAGGAGGACATCAAAGACTGCGAAAAAGAAATGGATGATGACGCAGAGAGCATCATCACCAACGAACGTTATCTTTACATCGCATCCATCATCAAGGATGTTGTGCACAAGAACAGGGCGCACGAGATGACGACCTCCGACAAGATTGACCGGGTGGTCACCAACCGCTTTTTGGCGCTGCCCATCTTTGCGCTCGTCATGTTCATCGTGTACTACGTTTCCGTGACGACGGTCGGCGGCTGGGCAACGGACTGGGCGAACGACGGCGTCTTCGGCGACGGCTTCTATCTGTTCGGCAACGGACGTGCCGCCTTTGATGAAGCAAGCGAAGAGTTTGCGGGCGCAGAAGAGGTTGTAAACGTCTTCTTGGACGACGCGGAGGAAAAGGGCATCGATGTCTCCGCGGTCAGAGAGGCGCTCGATTATGAGTCGGAAGAATTCGACGCCGGTGCGGCGGTTGCATCGTTAAATGAGTTTATCGGTTCTGTGGAGGAGGGCACAGAGGTTTCTTATATCGTGGAAGATGAGGAAACCTTAGAGCCCGTTGATACGACCGCGACGACTGAGGACCTGCGCGGAACGCTTGAAGTGTATGAGAGCTATGGCGCGGCGGCTCCGGACCCGGCGGAATACGGCACCTGGATCAACGGCGTTCCCGTGGTCATCGAGGGGATTCTCGACAGCATCAACTGTGCGGACTGGCTGAAAGGTCTTATCCTGGACGGTATCGTCGCCGGTGTGGGTGCGGTCTTGGGCTTTGTACCGCAGATGCTCGTGCTCTTTATCTTCCTGGCATTTTTGGAGGCCTGCGGCTACATGGCGCGTGTCGCCTTCATCATGGATAGGATTTTCAGACGCTTTGGTCTTTCGGGTAAGAGCTTCATCCCGATTCTCATCGGAACGGGCTGCGGTATCCCCGGCATCATGGCATCGCGTACGATTGAAAACGAACGCGACCGCCGCATGACGGTCATCACGACGACCTTTATCCCCTGCGGCGCGAAGCTTCCCTTTATCGCGATGGTTGCCGGCGCACTCTTTGGTGGGGCCGCATGGGTTGCTCCGACCTCCTACTTCCTGGGCATCGGTGCGATTATCTGCTCCGGTATCATCTTAAAGAAGACGAAGGTTTTTGCGGGAGATCCGGCGCCCTTTGTCATGGAGCTTCCGGCGTATCACATGCCCACCGTGGGCGCTGTGCTGCGCGGCATGTGGGAGCGCGGCTGGAGCTTTATCAAGAAAGCGGGTACCATCATCCTGCTCTCCACGATCGTGATCTGGTTCCTCACCTTCTTCGGCTGGGTGGACGGCGCGTTCATGATGCTCGAAGAGGATCAGGTGGATTCCTCGATTCTTGCGAGGGTCGGAAGTGCGCTTGCGTGGATCTTTATCCCCTTGGGCTTTGGTAACTGGCAGGCAACGGTGGCTTCGATCACCGGTCTTGTGGCGAAGGAAAACATCGTCGGTACGATGGGCATTCTGTACAGCATCGGCGAGGGCACAACCTGGCAGAACATGGCGGCGGCCTTTGCACCCTTCGGCATCGCCGCGAGCGGTCTTGCCTTCCTTGCGTTTAACCTGCTGTGCGCACCCTGTTTTGCGGCGATGGGCGCGATTAAGCGCGAGATGAACAACACGAAGTGGTTCTGGATCGCGATTGGTTACCAGTGCGGACTGGCCTGGCTGGTGGGTCTTGTGATCTATCAGGTGGGCGGTCTGTTTATGGGAACGACTTCCTTCAACCTGTTTACGGTTGTTGCAATCGCGGTATTGATCGGATTCTTATACCTGCTCTTCAGACCGCAGCGGAACCTGACCGGTCAGGGTAAGGCAACGCTTGCGAAGGACGCGGCTTAAGGAGTTTTGAATGACATTTTTGACGGCACATTTGGGGACCATTGCGGTACTTGCGGTTTTAATCGCGGTAGTTACACTGATTATTCGTTCAATCATGAATGATCATAAAAGCGGCAAGGGCTGCGCAGACTGCCACACTTCCTGTGGCGGCTGCGCACATGCCGCGTCCTGTAACGTTGCCGGAAAACAGATGTAACAGCGTCTGATTGAGGTGCAGCCCATGGTAGAAACGATCATCGGCATTGACGGTATGGCCTGCGGGATGTGCGAAAATCACATCAACGAGGCCATCCGCAATCACTTTCGGGTAAAGAAGGTGAAGGCGGATCGCAAGAAAAAGCGGGCGGTTGTAGTGTCAGAAGAAGCCCTGGATACGGAAGCGGTTCGGAAGGTAATCGCGGAAACCGGCTACGATTTCATCGATATGACGGAATCTTCCTATGAAAAGAAGGGGCTGTTTGGTTAGATTCGCGGATTGACGCGGTCTGCCATATCTGCTATTCTCGGAATGGTGATAAAGAAGGAGAACCAGGAGAAGCAGATAAGATGGAGACGGGTATGTTAATGGCAGCGGTGTTGACGCTGCTGGCAGGAATCGGCGTTTTTCTGGTGGCATGCTCCACCATGAGTTCGAACTTAGAGGCCGCGGGTTCTAACCGCTTAAAGGCTCTATTCTCAAAGACAGGTACAAGCAGGCTGTTGGGCGTCGGCATCGGCGCGGCGGGAACCGCCGCGATTCAGAGCTCGGGTGCGACGACGGTCATGGTAATCGGTTTCGTGAATGTCGGAATCCTGACATTGCAGCAGGCGGCGACCATCATCTTCGGCGCAAACATCGGTACAACGATTACCGGTCAGATTGTAGCGCTGGGTATGTTCGGAACGGGCGCCATCTCCACGACGGTGCTGTTTTCCTCCCTTGCCGGTATCGGTGCGTTCTGCACAGTGTTTTCCAAGACACAGAAGATGAAGACGATCGGCGGAATCCTTGCGGGCTTCGGTATGCTCTTCATCGGCCTGAACATCATGAGTTCCTCCATGGAATCCTTTGCGGGGGAAGAGGCCGTGGTGAACTTCCTTGCAGGAATCAATAACGCGGTGCTCTTGGTTATCTTAGGTGCCGTAATCACCGCGATTGTACAAAGCTCCTCCGTGATGACCTCCGTTGCGATTACGATGGTCGTTGCGGGACTGATCACAATCAATCAGGGCATCTTTTTGACGATGGGGTCCAACGTCGGTTCCTGCGTGGTGGCGATGATCGCCGGCTTCACCGGCAGCGTGAACGCGAAGCGGACCGCGGCAATCCACCTGTTGTTTAACACGGCGGGCGTTGTGGTCTTTTTGGCCTTGGCCCTGATCATGCATTTGGTGACCGGCGGTGCGGTTACGATCGGGACTCCGTTCCGGGCATTGTTCCCTTCTGCTCCGCAGTTGCAGCTTGCGATGTTCCATACGGTGTTTAATATCTGTACGGTGATTTTGATTTTGCCCTTGACGGACAGGCTGGTTGCGTTTGTCGAACGGATTATGCCGGAGAAGACGAAGCAGGATGCGGATGCGCCCAGACTGTATTTCCTGGATGAGAACATGCTGCGGACGCCGGTTGTTGCGGTCGGGCAGTTGAAGCAGGAAGTACTGCACATGGCGGACATCGCGATGGAGAATTTCTATCGTTCGTTGAAGATGATTTCGACGTTGAATTTTGAGGAACGCGATGCGTTTGAGAAGAATGAAAAGGAGTTGAACTTTTTGAACTCGGAGCTGGTGCGGCTCATTGTTGCGCTGTCCGGGCAACGGGTCAGCGAGAAGGATACGGCGTACCTGAATACGACACTGCGCTCGGTTGCGGATTTAGAGCGTATCGGGGATTACGCGGAGAACATCATGGAGTACGCGGACAATCTGCAAAACGGCGGCGACCGCTTAAGCGATGAGGCGGTGGAGGAAGTGGAGACGCTGCGTGACTTAATCAGCGAGCTGTTCGCACACGTGAAGCGGGCCTATACGGACATCAGCAGAAAGGCGCTTGAAACAGCGGACGAGGTCGAAGACAAGATTGATATCTTTACGGAGAAGATGGCGGAAAATCATGTCCGGCGGATGACGGAAGGCAGCTGCACCCCGAATGCCGGGGCGCAGTATCTGGAGCTGTCCTCTGACGCGGAGCGTGTGGCGGACCACTTGATTAATGTGGCAAAAACCATCAAAAGGCTGTAGAATAGAGTAGACGGAAAGGAGATGGTATTATGAAGAAGATTACCATGTTTTATTTAGAGGACTGTCCTTATTGCAAGAACGCGTTCAAGGCGATGGAGGAGCTGAAAGGTCAAAACCCCGCCTACAACGAGATTGAGAGGGAGTGCATCGAAGAGCACGAGCACGCGGACATTGCGGAGCAGTATGATTACTGGAACGTCCCGACGTTTTTTGTGGGGGATGAGAAGGTTTATGAGTCGTATTTCGGGCATAACTACGACACGATCTTTGAGAATGTGAAGAAAGCGTTGGATTTGGCGATAGCGTAGATGACAAAAGGGGACAGGTCCAAATGTCACCTTGGAAAGCAGGTGACATTATGTACCCGTCCCCTTTGTCATCCAAGGTGACATTTGGACCTGTCCCTTTTGTCATCTGATTTCAGACAATATCATACAAATTACGCCATGATTGACATATTAGACAGTTTATGATATCATCTAAGAAGTGAATTAGGGAGTAGCCGGTCGGCTTTTGAAGCCGGCGGCCGGAGACGTCAACACGATGCGGAGCATCCGGGTCCGGCATAAGGGTAACCGACGGCGAGACTGTATCATGATGATTGTTTCATGGTTGCAGTCTCTTTTTTAGTGGAGGAAACCAAGATGTCGATCGGAGCAATCAGCGGCTCTTACGGAGTCGACCCCTATGAACCCTACCGCAGCATGTTTGCGGGAAAGATGGATGCGGCGGACGCGACCGAAATGGCCGAAGCCGTGGACTTTGATGATGAAATGAACAATGTTGCGGGTGTCAACGGCGTTGAACCCGTACGCAAGGAGGAGCCTGCCGTGGCCCGCGTGGAACCCACGATTGAGGCGGAGCAATTGCGTCCGGATGCCATGCGCAGTGTACACACGACCGTGATGGAGGATCTGATGGAGTTAAGCCGCAGCATGATGGGATTCCGCACGTTCGAGATTCCTCAGGTGACCTTACAGTAAGACGATTTGAAATCTAATATTGTTTTAATGTTTCTCCGGTAATCTGAAATTGCAACAGGTAATTTCAGATTATCATTTTGAAGGGAGTAAATGCCATGAACATGAAAAAGGTTTTAACAACATTGCTGGCAGCAACATGCATGTTGACGATGGCAGGATGCGCCTCCACGTATGCGGCCGGGAGGGCAAATAACAAGGCGGCACCGGAAGTGATTGCTGTGGAAGACACCATGGTGCAAACGGCAGCAAACACTGCAAACAAGTCAAAGATCGGTGAGGAGAAGGCCAAAGAAATCGCTTTAACCCATGCCGGCCTGAAAGAGAGTGATGTTAATTTCATCAAAGTTCACTTAGACTATGATGACGGGAGAGAGGTGTATGATATCGAGTTCTACCGCGACATGACGGAATACGATTATGAGATTGACGCATACACCGGCGACATCTGGTCCTACGACTTTGATATCGAAGGCTATGCGGTTCCGCAGAAGACACAGCCTTCACCTGCACAGCAGCCTGCACCGGCAGCTACCGCGCAGCCCGCAGCACCCGCACAACCTGCGGCACCTGCACAGCCCGCGGCTCCGGCACAGCCTGCACAATCTGCCGGTCAGATTTCCTTAGAGCAGGCGAAGCAGATTGCGATGAACCGTGCCGGCGTTTCCGGTGTGACCTTCACCAAGGCGTATCTCGATTATGATGACGGCCGT
>JAFSRL010000105.1 GCA_017446125.1 Lachnospiraceae bacterium | reverse complement strand
TTCAACAAGCTCGCGACGCGCATCCGTGAGGCGGGCAAGATCGTAATCGGCATGGGCGAAAAAAAGACGCCCGAGGCCTTCCGTGCTTCCTGCGAGCGCTTCGTGTTCCTCGATGTCATTCAGAATGAGCTGGAGGATGAGTCCTCCGCGCAGGATGCGTCGGCGCAGGGTGCGGAGGATGCCCTGCCGGCGGAGGGCGAGGGAACGCTGACCGATAAGGCGGATGCCAAAACGATCATTGAGAACGCGATCATCCGCATGATTACGGATAACGATGCGATGGGCAAGGAAACCGGCCTGGGCGAAATCGGCAGCCGCTTAGTGAAGATCTATCCGGACTTCGACATCAGAAACTACGGGTACTCGAAGCTGTCTTCCTATCTGAAGGATTTCGCGTCGCTTGCCGTCACGACCGACAACAACGATGTGTGGGTGAGCCTGCGCGGCACGTCCCAGGCGGATATCGAGGAGCAGATCAAGGCGATTTTTAAGGCGCAAAAGACCGACACGATGAACGTGGGACTGTTGAAGAGCGAGCTGCAAAAGGTGAATCCGTCGCTGAACGCGACCATCAAGAACGCCGGCGTGACGAAGTTCTCGGTCTTCCTCGACCGCAAGGTGGACTGCGTGAAATTCGACGGCGGGGATCACGCATTATTAATATAAATTGTCTATATCGTCCTGACAATTCACCCCGGGCATTAATTCCGCTCAGAAATACCCTCGGATGGATTAATTTATATTCGCAAGTTGTGTGAATATTCTGAATATTTGAAAGTTTATAAAAAGTTTATTGACAATTCCAGGCGTTCGTGTATAATAAGATTAACGATAAGGAAACGGTTTATCGCAGCGGTTCAAGAGAAGGAACCGTATCCCGGTCCCGAAGGGGGACCAGAAAGGAAGGTACAGTCCAAAGGACAACGAACTGGTTTCCGCAAAACAATACGCGACGAGCTGATGAATGACATAAGCCCGTGAAGGAAAACCGTAAGATGTCCGTAAGCCTCATACCAACCGGAGCCGAAGATCACTATAGGAATTAAGATTCGGTCCGCGCTAGCACCGGTAAAAAGGGATGTTCATCCCGGGTGCGAGTGGACGATCTCCGAAGAGAGTGGATCGGCCGAAGAGATGAGCGGGACAGCTGCTTACAACTTCACACAAAACGAATGAGATGAATGTTATGGCAGGAAGCGGCGCGTCAAAGACAGGAGGTACAATCCATTGTACGAAGTTCACTAGGAAGGGACGTTGATATGTGAAATCGACGTCCCTTCCGGCGTATTTCCTTGTTTTTCCTACTGTTATATGTTATAATAAGTTCCGAGGTTTTACGTATGGCATTGAGCGTAGGAGCAGTCAATTCCTTAAAAGTGCATGTGAATGCGTACCGCCAGAGCCCGACGCCGGAATCAAGCGTTGAGTTCACCGTTGACGGTGCGGTTAAGTCTGAGCAAAAACCCCAGGTACAGTCCGTTCCGGGCGCCGTGTACGAGCCTTCCTCGGCACGCGAAAAAGCCATCGACGACGCGATGAAAAACGGCGTTGTTTATGAGCGCTCGAATGCCACCGAGACGAAGCCCGCGACCTACTCGATCAACCGGATGAGCGCGGAACAGCGTGCACAGCTGGTGCAGCAGATGCGGGAGGATGCCGCGAAGCGCGAGCAGCAGTTTTTTGATATCGTGAACCGTTCCCTGAGTGAACAGAATACCGCCTTTGGCAAGTCGATGAACTTCTCGCAGCTCTTTGCCACGGGACGCATCCGTGCGACCGCAGGAGAGATTGCGCAGGCGAGAGCGGATGTTGCCGAGGACGGATACTTTGGCGTGCAGCAGACCTCCGCACGGCTCTTTGACTTTGCTTCCGCGCTGGCAGGCGATGACGAAGGCCAGATGCGCCGGATGCAGGCCGCAATGCAGCGGGGCTTCAACCAGGCCGCACGCGCATGGGGCGGATCGCTTCCCTCCATTTCCCACGACACCCTGAGTGCGGCAAACAAACTCTTTGAAGATTACTACGCGTCGAAGCGGGAACAACAGGCATTGAGCGCCTGATGTTACGTATCTTTAGAATATAAAAAAATCTTAAAAAACTTTAAATTTCCTATTGATTTTTAAAAATGATTGCGGTATCATGATACATACCGTTTTGTTTTTCGCAAAAACGGCATAAAACTGCAGATTGGCACCTCTAGCTCAGTTGGTAGAGCACCTGACTCTTAATCAGGTTGTCCAGGGTTCGAGACCCTGGAGGTGCACGCCGAGTACTGTCTCTGGGAGTATAGCTCCTGGGGGCGGTGCTTCATATTAGGACAAATTTCCCAGTATATAAAACCACACCGCCGAGGTCGGCCGCGGCAGATAGTGAACACCGTCGGCGCGGTCGATCGTGATGTTATCCGATACGTAAGTGTAGAGATCGATCACCTGCACCCCGTGCTCAAAGGCCCAGGTCACCAGGGCGTTATTAAAGTTTACCACGCGGCTGTTTGCGTAGTACGGGTTGCTGACAACCGAATCATCGCTGGGGCCTACGGTACAGACGATGAGTTTTTTGCCGGAGGCAAGAACCGTGTTGTAGAGCCGCTTGTAGTTTTCAAAATTGCCCGTGTCATTGGCACCCATCCAGGTGATGAGGGTACCGAAATTATCATAGCCGTAGTTGCTGACCGTGGACTCGAGGTAGGAGTAGCCCTTGCCGTGCCCGCCGTAGACGATAATCCCGTCATGCACCTCACCGCTGATCCATTGATCGGAATCGTAGAACAGGTCGATCGTGCGGGAATCACCGACAAAGAGGATCCGCTGTGCCGCGATTTCTGCGGCTGCCGCCTGACGGGCAGCCTCCTGTTGTGCAGCCAGTTCCGCCGCCGCTGCCTGTGCCGCCGCGAGTTCGGCCGCCGCCATCTGCTGGGCGAGCAGTTGTGCAGCAGCAGTCTGTTGTGCGGCCAGTTCCGCCGCCTGCTGCGCCGCCACAGCCTCAGCTACCTGCTCGGCGGCGAGAGCTTCCGCTGCCTGCAGTGTCGCGAGCACCTCCGGGGTCGGCTGTTCCGCCGCCATCTGTGCGATCTGTTTTAGCGTAAGCTGTGCTGCCTCCGCCTCCGCTGTCTGCTGTGCCGAGAGTGCCTCTGCCGCCTGCTGTGCCGCAAGCGCCTCTATGGCTTTTTGCATGGCGGCTTCCGCGGTCAGAGGGGCCGCTGTCTGTGCCGTCTTCCGGGTCGTGCGCGTGGTCGTTTTTGACGTCCCGGATTGTGTCTGGCGACGCTTTAAGTTGTTCAGAATCTCACGTTCTTTTTTTGCCGACGGCGACTTGCTCCCGGTCGTGGTCGTACGCGAGGAGCTCTTTTTCTGCTCCGTAACAGCGGCGCCCTTCTGTGGGGCGGCGTGCACCGTTCCGCCCGCGGACGCGGGGGGACATGCCACGAGCAGCATGAGTGTGGGAATGAGGATGAACAGCGGCTTCAGCGGATGAAGCGATGAGTTAGAGTTTTTGTTAAAAAGCATTCGGGGTTTCTCCTGTGTGTGGGGTGTTGCACGCGGCAAGAACCGCGGCAAACTGTGTGAGTGATAATGTTTCCGCGCGGGCGGTTTCCGTGGCATCCGCCAAAGAGAGCGCTTTTCGCAGAAGGGTTTTGACCTCGTCGCGGGGAAGGGCGGACTGCGCCGGAAAGACGGTGGTCCACTGCTCTGAGACCGCGTTCACGAAGGTCTTGCGGCGCTGGTTGAAGGCGGCGCGGATGAGGCGGAAGAGGGCCGCTTCGTCGGGCACATCGACAGACTTTTTCGCATGCCGGGTTAAATGAACGACGGCACTCTCCACCTTCGGGGCGGGATAGAAGGACTGCGGCGGAACGCGCAGGACCTTCTCACAGGTCGCGTAGTACTGCACGGCAAGCGAAAGCGCACCATAGTCTTTTTTGCCGGGCTGCGCCTGCATGCGCGTCGCGACCTCGTCCTGCACCATGACGGTGATCTCATGAACCGGCGCGTTGCCATCCGCGGCACCCGTTTCCAAAAGGCGCATGAGGATGGGCGTCGTGATGTAGTAGGGGAGGTTCGCGACGACCTTTAAGGGGGCACATTGCGCGTGGGTTTCGGCGAGTGCTTTCAGATCCTGCTCCAGAATGTCGCCCTCGATCACGGTGACGTTGTCGCAGTCCGCGAGCGTTTCCCTTAAGAGTGCGACGAGCCCCGTGTCGATCTCGACCGCGACGACGTGGCCCGCGTTTTTGGCAAGCGCCCGCGTCAGCGTGCCGGGCCCCGGGCCGATCTCTAAGATGACATCATCCTCAGTCACGCCCGCGGCGCGCACGATCCCGTCGACGATCGTTTCATCCACGAGAAAGTTCTGCCCGAACTTCTTCAGGGCAGCAAGATCATGTCGGGCGATGAGGGTTTGGATGTCTGCGCGGTTCATGGGAAAAGAGCCTTAAAACACCAGCTTCTTTACCACCTTGATCGACGGATCGATCAGTGCGGCAAACGAGTCGCCGTCCGTCTTCTCGCCGATGATCGTCCCGTAATGCGTGGGGATGACGGTTGCCGGCTTCATCTTGTTGATGAGGTCCGCGGCCTCCTTGTAATCCATCGTGTAGTAGCCGCCGATCGGGACCATCGCGATGTCGCATGCCACGGCCTCCGCTTCGGGCGTGGCGTCCATGTCTCCTGCGACGTAGATGCGCTGTCCGCCCACGGTGAGCACATATCCCACCCAGCCAAATTCTTTCTTGTGGAATTCCTTGTTTGAATTATATGCGGCGACCGCCTTGACGGAGATTCCGTCAACATGGGTTTCGTCGCCCGGGCGCATGCCGATGAAGTAGGCTTCCTCGACGTAGGGTTCCGCTGTCACCTTGTCGTGCATGGATGCGGGCGCGACAAAAAATGTTTCCTCATGCGCCAGGCGCGCGAGCACCTCCGGAGAGAAATGATCGCCGTGTTCGTGCGTGATGAAGATGATGTCTGCATCATGCCGCTCTTCCGTGATCTCGAAAGGG
>JAFSRL010000104.1 GCA_017446125.1 Lachnospiraceae bacterium | reverse complement strand
CAGACCGCTCCCCGAGACCTCCTTCGGGATTGCGGTATCGTCCACGCCCAGAAAGAAGAGGTGCTTCACTTCCTTCAAGCGTGTGCGCTCCATGTCGCCCGCAACAACGCGGTCAACGGACAACGGAATCGTACCCGTCACGAACTCACCCATGCCGGTACATAAGAGTTCGTAAAACTCGCGGAACGTCATCTTCTCATCCCCGCTAATCGACTCAATCTGATCAAACAGGGCAAGCGTTTTCTCCAGGATATGCTCGTACTCTTTTTCGCGAACGTAATCCCCGGCTTCCGCGAAAGAAGCGGCATACGCAAAAAGCTTTTCTTCCGCATTCGTGAAGAGAATCATCTCGCGCAGCGCCTGCGTGAAGGAAGATGCCGCATGTTCCTTGGAGGACTTCAAGGCGACAAGCGGTGCGATGTGTTGTAAGAACCGCTCGCGCAACCCGTTCATGCGCTCCAAAAATGCCGCGTCCGGATGCGCCGCGTCTAACTGCCGCACGAAGGCTTCCTCAAAACCCTTCCGGTACCGGACCCCCGTCGCGCGCATGTAGGTTTCCAAGAGGTCGATTTCCTCATCGCTCATGTCCGCAAATCCGGTTCGCAAAAATTGCAAAACGTGCTCCGCCTGAAATCCGGAGATCATTATTCTCAACGCCGCCTTTAAGTAAGCGGTAAAGGGATTCAGGTGCAGGGTCGATGTGCGGTCGATGAAAACGGGAATCTCAAACTGCGCGGCAACGCGTTCAATCGTGTCCGCGTAGGAATTCAACGTTCCCGCAACCACCGCGATGTCACGGTACGCGCATCCTTCCTTTCTTACGAGGTCGTAAATCCGCAGGAAGACCTCACGCACCTCCTCCTGCGGGTTTTCCGCGGTGAAGATGTGAATCTGCGTTTCGTCCGCTGTGCCCTTCTTCATCGCCTCCGGTGCCTGCACCGCCGCATCGCGACGACCAAACAAAGAGCGCTCCAAGTGAGAAAGCATCCACGCGTCTTTTAAACGCGGCACGGGGCGGCTGTTCAAGATCGACACCGGCGCTTCCTTTACACCGGCTTCCTGCGCGATGTTTCTTAAGTCGCTCATTGTCTTATAGCTTAAATAGAAGAGATCCTGTTCTTCGCACGCGCAATCCTTATCCGTTGTGAAGGTGAAGATGACCTCGCGGGCAAGGGACAGAAGCTGCCTGATGACACGGTACTGGATGGGGGTGAAGCCGGTGAAGCCGTCAAAGACGATGACGGCATCGCGCACAAGCGGAGACTTCGGAAGGGCATCGCACAAGAGGTCCAAGCGCTCCTCTGTCGTCATGTAGCTGCCCTTGATTTCCTCCAAAAACTTCTGGTAAAGGAATTGCAGTTCGGATAGCTTTTGCGCAAGAATCTTGCGGCTGCCGCAGACGGCACGCAGCGCATCGATGCCGTCTGCGGAAATGCCGTACTGCATGAACTCGCTGATGACGGACTTCACCTCATCGATAAAGCCCGCCTTGCGCATGTTCGCGCCCAGAAGCGGCAGCTCCTTTGCGTGCCGCAGGGCAATCTTGCGCAGGATTAAGCTCTTGCCGGTGTCATCCAAAATCCGGTCCGCAAACGGCGGCTGCCCCACCGTGTCAAAGATGCGGTGCGTCAGACGCGAAAAGCTTAAGATGTCAATATTCATAATGGCACCGTCCGGATGCGCCTTCACCATGTCCATCTGTGTCTGCATGGTGAACTGGTCCGGCACGATGATCAAAAAGTCGTCAGTCGGTGCCGCGATGCTTCTGTCTATGATTTCCTGCCGCAGCAGGGTGCTCTTTCCGGCTCCCGAGGGGCCCAAAACAAAACGTAACATGATACCATTGTACCACACCGTGTTGTCCGATATACCACCCAACAAAGTGCGACCCCCGGCAGGGATGTACCCGGCCGGGGATCTATAAGCAAATCAATCCGTTAGATGATTAACTTACTTTTAAAACCATAACTTCAATTCTTTTTCTTTAAGGATGCCGCACCTGCGCAACCCATGGATGCCACCATCAGCATCACCGGAATCATCATGCCAAAGTCACCGGTCGTGACACCGCGGCGTGCGCCGAGGACCTCCGCCTCCTCCACTGCGGGAGCATTCTGTGCGGGCGTTCTCGATGCACCTGCCACAACGGGCTCCACCAGCGTAATCACGTCAGAGGTGTTGTTCACTTCCCAGGTCTGTCCCGCAACACCGCGTACAGCGTAGGTCGCGTAATTGTCTCTGATAATCTGAACTTCCATGGGATCCATGACGCCGAACCCTTCCGGAACGGTTGTGGGATCTTCTTCGATCGTGTAAACGCCGTTCGTTAAGTTGACGTACACCGCACCCTGACCGGTGGTGAACTCCGCAACAACGTCGCCCGCAGGTGTTTTCACCATGTAACGAACACCCGGAATCACTTCCTGCGTGTCTTCCGCAACCTTGACGAAGCCGACGCGCTTCTGGACCGGGCGGGTTTGCTGCCAGAGAATCTCCGCTTCCGCTTCTTCCTGTGTCTGTCTGCTGCCGGAGCCGGTCTCTACGTGATAAACCGGTGCGGGATCCGCGCTGGCACCCACGGTCGGATTGTTGTTACTTGCGCCCACGGTCGAATTCGTGGTTGCCGCGCCTGCCGTCATCGCCATGCATGCGAATGCCATCCCCATTGCAAGACTTCCTGCCAAAACCTTCTTTAATGCACCCTTCATCATAGTTGTTACTCCTTTCCCTCGTTTTACCGAAACTGGTTTTGATTTGCTCTTGCCCTTACTTTACGGCGCAACGGCATAAGAAAAAACACCCGAAAGGGTGCTTTTTCATCGCATTTTCAAGAGATTTCTGTTACGTCTTTGTATTGTATGATTCTTAGTGGTGGAACAGACGCAAGCCGGTGAAGCACATCACCATACCGTGCGCGTTGCAGGTGGAAATGACGTTGTCATCGCGCACGCTGCCGCCCGGCTCCGCGACATAGCTCACACCGCTGCGCGCCGCGCGGTCGATGTTGTCGCCGAAGGGGAAGAAGGCGTCGCTGCCCAAAGAGACTCCGGTCTGCTTGTCCAACCACGCGCGCTTTTCTTCCGCCGTAAAGGCCGCGGGCTTTTCCGTAAAGAGCGCTTCCCACTTACCGTCCGCGAGCACGTCCATGTAGTCCTCACCCATGTAAAGGTCGATCGCGTTGTCGCGGTCGGGGCGCTTGATGTCATCCCGGAAGGGAAGATTCAAAACCTGCGGCGACTGACGTAAGAACCAGTTGTCCGCCTTGCTGCCGGCAAGTCTCGTGCAGTGGATGCGCGACTGCTGTCCCGCGCCGATGCCGATCGCCTGACCGCGGTACGCATAGCACACGGAATTCGACTGCGTGTACTTCAAGGTGATGAGCGCAATCATGAGATCCTTTTTCGCCTCATCCGGCAGCTCTTTTTTCTCGGTCACGATGTCGTTCAACATCGCCTCGTCGATGACGATTTCGTTGCGTCCCTGCTCGAAGGTGATGCCGAAAACATTCTTGCGCTCAATGGGCTCGGGCTTGTACGCGGAGTCAATCTGAATCACGGCGTACTTGCCGCCCTTCTTTGCTTTTAAAATCTCCAGTGCGTCTTCGGCGTAGCCCGGGGCAATGATTCCGTCAGAGACCTCGCCCTTGATGAGCATGGCGGTGTCTTTGTCGCAGGGGTCGGAGAGGGAAATGAAATCACCGAACGAACTCATGCGGTCCGCGCCGCGCGCTCTTGCATAGGCGCATGCCAAAGAGGATAATTCGTGATCCGCGTCGACCCAGAACATTTTCTTTTCGACGTCGTTTAACGGCTGTCCGATTGCGGCGCCCGCCGGGGAGACGTGCTTGAAGCTGGTCGCGGCAGGAAGACCGGTCGCCTGCTTCAATTCCTTCACCAACTGGTAGCCGTTGAAGGCATCCAGTAAATTAATGTAGCCGGGCGTTCCGTTCAGGACGGTGATGGGGAGCTCGCCGCCGTTTTCCATGAAGACGCGGGAGGGTTTCTGGTTGGGGTTGCAGCCGTACTTTAAAGTTAACTCCGTCATTGCGATTCTCCTTTACTGGTTCTTGTTTACGATTCTGGTTTCAAAGCTTCCGTCTTCGACGTTGATGTAGCGTACAAAGAGCGAGACCTTGTTGTCCTCGTTCAATGCGTTCCAGACAAGGTCGGTGAATTCATCGATTCCGCAGTCGATTGCGACCTCCCTCGGCTCGCCCAAAAAGCTCGGCAGCGGATCGCCGTCGCTTTCGTAGGTGTGGATGATGTGACCGGTTCCGTTCACGGGGGTGTCGTAGGTGAAGGTGAAGCGACGCGTGCCCGAGGGGTCACCGCTGTTACTCTTTAATATGGAAAGCTTGTATTCGAAGTCGCCGTCCCGGAGACTCACAAGTCCGGAAATGCGGGGCGTGTAGTTGGGTGAATCCGGCTCGAAGGTTCTGGTTTTGAGTGCCTGCGCAAAGCTCTTGCCCTCGCCCATCAAATCGTAAACGGTATCCGTCTGGTCGCCGTTCGTGACAATCGTATCCTTGCCGCGCACCCTGACCGGCGCGTAGATGATGAGGGACGGGTCCTCCATCTTCGACGGGTCAAAGGCTTCCGTGCGGATGCCGTCGCCGTCCTCCACAAAGATGCGGTTGCGCGAGTTGGTGCTGCGCCCCATGATGAAGTACGCAATCACGGCGTGCTTTCCGTGCGCGCAGCGTCCCAGGAGAATGCCGCGTCCGGGGTAGGTGTTTTCCTTCAAGTACTGTTGCAAGTTCCGTGCCATAAATTACCTCCTTAAATAAATATGAGCGAAACCCTTTGAAAGGATCTCGCCCAGACGGCCGGCTGTTACCTGCGCCTGCCCGCGACCGAATCGTCGTGAGCAGTTCAGGCCCGCACTCCCCTGTGGTACTCCACATTTCCGTCAGTCGTGCGGCATATTTGATTTCTTACATACACACCTTACCCGATTCCCGAATGTATTTCAAGATTTTTTATTTCGCATATTTCCTTTTGGAATTGCGCATTTTTGTGGTTCGATGACTCAGTCCAGGATGCGCCCGTCGCAGGAGATCGTCACCACTCTCCACGGAATAAACTTGCCGCTTGCCTGCAGCGCCTTTTTTGCTGCCATCTCCAAACCGCCGCAGCAGGGAACCTCCATGCGCACGATCGTCACCTCGGTGATATCGTTGTTCGCAATGATCGCTGTCAGCTTTTCGGAGTAGTCAATGTCATCCAGCTTCGGACAGCCCACAATGGTTGTCTTGCCGCGCATGAATTCCTCATGCATGTTTGCATAGGCGTACGCCGTGCAGTCCGCGGCAATCAAGAGCTTTGCGCCCGCAAAAAACGGTGCCTGCACCGGAACCAGCTTGATCTGGCAGGGCCACTGGGCAAGGCGGGATACGGGGACACCGCCTGTTCTTGCAGCAACCGCTTCTGCCGCAGGCTCCTCCCTGTGCATCTGCATGGCGCGAGACCCGGGGCAGCCCGCGTGCGGCATTCCACCCTCTTCGTGCATTTTCGCCATCATCAGTTTTCTCCGCTCGTTCTCATCCTCGACCTTCATGATTTCTTCCACTGTCATTTTTTGTGCTTCCTTTCTGTTGTGCTCCTGTGTCTGTTTGACGGCGGCATCGTCGTACGCGGGCGCCTCACGCTCTGCAAACGTAATCGCGCCCGTCGGGCAGTTCGGGAGGCAGTCTCCCAACCCGTCACAGAAATTCTCCCGCACAAGGCGTGCCTTGCCGTCGATGATGTCGATGGCGCCCTCATGACATGCCGTTGCGCAGATGCCGCATCCGTCACATTTCTCTTCGTCAATTTGTATGATCTTCCGGACCATTTTGGATTCTCCTTCTTGTGTTCTTGCCTGTATTGTTTCGCAGGCAAGCATTCACTTGCCTGCACTTACACAGTATAGAAGGATTTGGATGTGATGTATGTGGTTATAACCACGAAGCGGGGTTATCAATCATTAGCAGCTCTCTTTTGTCTTTCTTTCAAAACAATAAACACAGCAGGTCTTATTCTTTCGTTCGGAATATCAAGATTAAACTCCTGCCCTTCCATAGTTAGTTCCATATGATCACGCATCGCGCCCCACCCACTCATATAGTGGATTAACCCCTTGTTTTTTTCCCATACTTGGATCTCATAGTATCCCGTCTCAACGGAACTGTTATAGTAACAAAAAACACTTCTACTTCCTTTATTATCAATATATTCATGCTCGCATTGTTCGATTTCACTGTGGCTGTCCTGTATGGATTCCTTTTGGCAGACAATCGTTCCTATGTCTATCAGTTCCTCTTCCGATATTCTTTTAATGTCTACATCTCTAACAAGAAGAATAGAATCATTATTTACATAATAATACCCCAAATCGAATCTGTCCCAATCGCCATAATGACGACCGGGTAACGCTTCATCGGAATCAATACAGAGATTGTAAATGATCCCGTTTTTTAATCTTCTTATCTCTCTGCACGTAATGGCGATCTGCTCCTTCCTATCAGAAGGTTCTAAAGATGGCACTACAAACAAAGCATCATAACGATAGGCTCCGGCTGCAGAAAAAAAATAATCATTCGAATGATTACTTCTGATTGTATTAACTTTTATTCTCAATACCAATAGGCTGATAACAACAATAAACAAACCCAATATGAGAATCAGCGATATCGTTTTCTTCATCCTTTCTTCCTCGGGTTTCCCCAGTTTTGCCTTTGGTGAGGTTGTAGTTATATTTTACTTAGTTTAAGGAAGGATATCAATTACTTTAACAATACAGTTCCTATGCCGTCAGAAGGTTTACGAGGATTCCGGAGACCAGCGAAAAGAGCATGATAAAAGCGATGTAAAGAAGGAAACGTTTCCATCCCATGACGATTTTTAATGCACCCAGGTTGGTGATCTTGGTTGCAGGGCCCGTGATCATGAAGGCTGCGGCACTTCCCATGCTCATGCCGTCACTCAGCCAGCTTTGTAACAAGGGGATCGTTCCGCCGCCGCAGGCATAAAGCGGCACACCGATCGTTGCTGCCATCAGCACACCGAAGGCTTCGTTGCCGCCGAACAGTTGCACCATCAGGTCCTGTGGAACATACCGCTGGAACAGGGCGGACAGCAAGATCCCGAAGAGGAAATACAACCCGGTCGCCTTTATGTTTCTTAAGAAATTCAAAAGATATCGTATCAACAGATTCGGATGCGTATCACGGCTTGCCCCAGCTTCAAAACCGTCGAAGTTAAAAAACTGCCCTCCCCGGTATACAACAAACAGCAAAAGCCCCGCTGTGCATCCGCAAAAGAAACATGTCACAATGCGCACAGCCAAAGCCACCGATCCGAGAGCAGCGCTGTAAACGATCAGCTGCGGATTCAGCAACACAGAAGCCATCATAAACGCCGCCAGCCGGTCTTCCCGCATTCCCTGCTTGCGGAAGGATGCGGCAATCGGAATGGTTCCGTACATGCACAACGGAGAAGCAATCCCCAAAAGGCAGGCAGGAATGATGCCAAAGAGACCGATCTTTTTCCCCTGCATGGAAGCAAAGGCGCCATGGATCCTGTCTTTTGCAAAAACGGAAATAAAAGAACCGATCGCCATACCGAGGATCCAGTACCAGACGATCTGGCGAAGCTGCAGTTCAAAATAATAGCAGATATAAACCGCTTCCCTTTGAAGAGTCTCTATCACTTCACGCATCGATGTCGATCATCTGATAGGTACGTGAGCCCAGCCCGATCGCTTCCGCATGCTCCAGCGTATGCATTCCGTGCTGTGATTCGATGCGGCGCAGGAAGGATTCGTTCCCCTCCGCCTGATGGATGAGATCGACACAGGCCTGATCCAACGCAACAGGATCGGTGCTTGCCAGAATCCCAATGTCGTGGATGTCCGGTTCCGCGGGGTGGCCATTGCAGTCGCAGTCAATGGACAGACGGTTCATGACGTTGATATAAACGATGTGTTCTTCCCCCACGTGATCGCGGAAGCCCTTCACCATCTCCGCCATGGCCTCCAGCCACGCATCCTGATCGCTATGCATGATAGAGCCGCTGGTGCGCGTCCCGGCGGAATGTACATACACCTTCCCGCTGGAAGAAGAAATGCCGATGCCGACATTTTTGATAGCACCGCCAAACCCTGCCATACCATGTCCTTTGAAATGTGAAAGGATCAGCCAGTCCGGGTAGTTTTCTGCATGATTTCCGACGATCACGCGGTCGATCCGGCTGCCGCCCTCCACGGGCCACTCGCTTTCTCCCTCTTCATCGAGCAAGTCAAAGTCCGCGATCTGTGTGAAGCCGTGATCTTCTGCCACCTGTTTATGCATCGCTGCACTCGAGCGTGAGCCGCCGTAGGCGGTATTGCATTCGACGATGGTTCCGTCTAATTGCTGTACCAGATCGCGGATCAGTTCGGGGCGCAAATAATTGCTGGCAGGCGGCTCGCCGGTCGAAACCTTTACGGCGACCTCCCCGGAGGGTGACCAGTTAAGCTGTTCGTAGAGTTTCACGAGTCCCTGCGCCGTAATGTCGGATGTAAAAAAAACGGTAGATGCATCCGACGCGGTATTGGAAGCGACGGACAGTTGCAATCCGTCGATCCAACTGGTCAGGTCTTCCTCGGATACGCTTCCGCTGAACCGTTCTCCCGCCAGCCACGTTCCGCTTCCGGCACAAGCCTCTAAGTTTTCACCGCTTTGTCCGATCCCGCTGCTTCCGGAGGTGCAGAAGGGGATCAGTGTGATGCCGCTGAAATCATACTTCTCCACGAAGGCATCCATGATGCGCGGCTCCTCGCCCCACCAGATCGGGAAACCGATGAAAACGGTCGAATACCCTTCGAGCGATACCTCCTCACTTGCGATTTCCGGGCGGAAGGACTTGTCATTCTGTTCGCGGTTTGCACGGCAGTTATCATCATGCCAGTTTAAGTCCGCGTCGGAATATGGTTCCGCAGGGACGATCTCATACAGGTCCGCGCCTGTGACAGATGCGATCCGTTCCGCTACGCCCTTCGTCGTGCCTGTTGCAGAGAAGTATACCACCAACGTTCCCTGTGCGGCTGTCGTTCCTTCTTCTGCCTGCGATGCGGGTTCTGTGGACTCTGTATCTTCTGTTGAGAATGTGGTTTCCGTGGATTCCGTGGTTTCCGTGGGTTCCGTGGGTTCCGTGGGTTCCACAGCTTCTGAGCTTGCCGCAGTTTCCGGCGTCGTACTGTCGGCAGGCTGGTTTTCGTTCTCCGCCTTGCTGCCGCAGGCGCAAAGACACAACACCATCAGAAGTGCCGCTGTCACAAGAGTTCTCTTTTTCATTCTGTTCCTCATTTCTGCCCTCCAATCTTCTGATCTCCGGTTGACCATACATGCTTTTCTTTGGCGTTCGCCGGCTTGTTCTGTGCCATCACACCTGCCAGGGGATGCGGTACATAAGGTTCTTCCAAATACGCGATCTCCTCATCCGCAAGTTCCAGTTCCACCGCCCTGGCCGCGCCTTCGATGTGATGAAGCTTTGTGGCACCGACCACCGGCGACGTCGTCTTCGTAAGAAGCCATGATAGCGAAACCTCCGTCATGCTGACATTACGCTTTTCGGCAAGCGCCGCCACACGTTCGATGATCACACTGTCCTGTGCTGCCGTTGCGTCATATTTGAACTTTGCGTAGCTGTCTTCCGCCGCGCGTTTCGTATCATCTGCCCCGGGCTTTCTGGACAACCTGCCGCTTGCCAAGGCGCTGTACGGCGTCAGTGCAATGTTTTCCTCATTGCAATACAGCACCATCTCCCGCTCTTCCTCGCGGAAGATCAGATTGAAATGTCCCTGGACGGATACGAATTTGGAAAAGCCCTCTTTTTCCGCCAGTGCGTTTGCCTTTGCGATCTGCCATGCATAGCAGTTAGAGATGCCGATATATCTTGCCTTTCCGGCTTTTACAACGCGGTTTAAGCCGTCCATGATGTCATAGATGTCCGTCTGCCAGTCCCACATGTGATAGATGTAGAGATCCACGTAATCGAGCCCCAAGTTATTTAAGCTCGTGTTGATCATGTTCTCGATGTGCTGTTGTCCGGAGATGCCGTTTTCAATCTCTTCCTCCGTGCGCGGCAAAAACTTCGTCGCGATGACTACATCGTCACGCTTCGCGTAATCCCGAATCGCCCTGCCGAGATACTGCTCGCTGGTCCCGCTCTGATAGGCGATCGCGGTATCATAGAAATTCACGCCCAGGTCAAGACCACGTTTGATGATCTCCCTGGAATGCGCTTCATCGATCGTCCAGCTATGCTGTCCCCTTGCGGCATCCCCGAATCCCATACATCCCATGCAGATGCGGGATACCGACAGGTCTGTTTCTCCCATTTTTTGGTATTTCATTATCTGTACACTCCTTCTGTCTTAGTACGCCTGCACGTCAAATGTTACTCAAACACTCAAAAGCCTGCACAGGCAGTTGTGCGTGATCTCGTAAACAGATTGATAGCTGTAATCCACATCCGCTTCCTTCATTGCTGTCTTCTGTTTTATAGTCACTGTCGTATAAGGATAAATACCAAACATAAACGGAAAGAAGATATAAATGAAGTTTTGGATTTCGGCATCGCTCATCTTGGGCCGGTATTTTTCCAGCAGCTTTCGCATGAGCTGCAGCGAGCGGCCATAGGATGTCTTAAACGAGGTGAGCATTTCCTGCCGGCTGTTAGCCTCCATGTCATAATTGTTCATGGATAACAGTTTTAACAGCTGTGTTCTCTTCGTAAGGGTCTTTGCGATTTTTTCCGCCAGCACGGCAGCGGTCAGTTTTTTGTTGTTTTCCAGAATATCCGTCAGATCCTCGTTCCAGCGGTCATACTCCCGTTCAAAAAGCGCAAGAAAGATTTCTTCCTTCGTCTGAAAATAGTTGTAGATGGTCGGTCTGGAGAAGGAGGTTTCATTGCCGATTTCCTTCAGCGTGATCTCCTTAAAGCTCATCGTCTTGTACAGCCGCTCACAGGCGCCTATAATCTCTTCTCTTCTTTTGGCGATCAGCTCCGGTGTTCCCTTGAACATTTTCTCCTCCGTTCAAACAATAGAAAAAACGGTTGACACTGCGTCAACAGGTACATTCTATACCCGCATTGACACAATGTCAACCGTTTTTCTCCTGTATGAAAGGCACCACGTCCTGTTCCTGATAATACGGATGGATCTCATTTTGAACGAGTGCAGAATACCGTTTCATAAGAACGCCCCGTTGCAGACCTGGATCACCTGTCCCTTCACATGCTTCCCCATGTCGGAGGCGAGGAACAGACAGGCGTTTGCCTGATCCATCGGATCACATTCCGGTCCCGGGAAGTAGACAAAATGCTTGCTGTATTCCAGCATCTTTGCGCCGCCCGGCTGTTCGCCCGCCTTGTTCGCAAGGTGCGCCGGTGTCACCGTCGCGCCCGGCGCAACCGCGTTGATGCGGATGTTGGTATCGATCAGACGCATGGCCACATTTTTCGTCAGCGTATTGATCGCGCCCTTGGATGACGTGTAGGAAGCGCCGCAGAAAGGCCGGTCACCGTTCACGGAGGAAATATTGATAATGCAGCCGTCGTTCTTCGGCATAAAGACCTTTAACGATTCCCTGATAAAGCGGAACGGTCCGAACACATTGGTCTGGTAAACATGCTCCAGCCATTCGTCGTCTGTCTCGTCGATCATCTTCTGCTCGCCGATCGCCGCGTTGTTGATCACGATATCCAGATCACCGTATGTGTCTATCGCCGTTT
>JAFSRL010000103.1 GCA_017446125.1 Lachnospiraceae bacterium | reverse complement strand
ATATTCTTGGAAGCAAGAATCATCAACGCGATGACGGCGCCGCCGAAAAATGATCTGGAGTACGTGGTGGTCTTAGGTGCCGGTGTGCGCGGAACGACGCCGACGAATCCGTTAAGGGCGCGCATCCGTAAGGCAGCGGAATATATGCGGGAAAGCCCTGACACCATACTGATCGCGTCCGGCGGACAGGGCAGGGACGAGGAGATCACGGAAGCTTTTTGCATCAAACAAAACCTTGTCGAGGTCTACGGCATAACGCCGGAGCGCATCCTGTTGGAGGAAGCGTCGCATGACACGGAGACCAACCGGATTTACAGTATGGAATTCATTCAGAATCCGGACACAAGCGTGGGAATCATCACGAACGGATTTCATGAGTACAGGGCATGCATGATCGCGGAGCATGTGGGCTATGAAAATGTTCATTCCGTTCCCGCCGCGACCTTGCTGCCTCTTGGAATTCACTATGTGGTGCGCGAGTTCTTTGGGGTGGTGGAGTGCATGATGAGGTACGGTGCGATTTAGAGGTATCGCGGTCAATACGTCACGCGTGTTCCGTCAAATTATCCTGCGCAAGCTTTAAGTGCTCCTCATCCAGGATGTTGCCCCACTTGTAAGGCGTCGCCTGGTAGACATAGTAATTCACCCAGTTGGTGTAGAGCGTATTGCAGTGCGCGCGCCAGGAGAGCAGGGGCTCTTTGGTTGCGTCATCGTTCGGGTAGTAATTCACCGGCATCTCGATGGGAAGGTTCTTTCCAAGGTCCCGTTTGTATTCCGCGTCCAGGGTAAAGCGGTCGTATTCGGCGTGCCCGAAGACAAAGATGTTTTTTTCGTTCTGGTCCATGCACAGAAGGACACCGGCTTCGTCCGATTCCGCAAGAATGATCAGGTCCTTGCAGGCGCTCAAGGCGGAAGAGGGAACCGTCGTGTGGCGGGAGTGGGGCGCTAAAAAGTCATCGTCAAAGCCGCGGATCAAAGGCACGCGGCGGTGCGAGACGCCGTGATGGAACACACCGAACATTTTCTTGTCCAGCGGCACCTTGTCGATGCCGTAGTGATAGTAGACAGCAGCCTGCGCACCCCAGCAGATATGGAAGGTGCTCGTGACATTGGTCTTTGACCAGGCAAAGACATCGCACAACTCCTCCCAGTAGTCGACCTCCTCGAAGGGCATCTGCTCCACGGGCGCACCCGTAATGATGAGACCGTCGTAGGTCTTGTTCTTCAACTCCGAAAAGGTATGATAGAACCGGTTTAAGTGGTTCGGAGAGGTGTTGCTGGAGTCGTGCGTCGACATGTACATGAAGCTGACGTCGATCTGCAGCGGGGTATTCGAGAGCGCACGCAAGAGCTGCAGCTCCGTATCCTCCTTTAAGGGCATGAGGTTTAAGATGCAAATCTGCAACGGACGGATGTCCTGGTGCAGCGCCCTTGTCTCATCGACCACAAAGATATTTTCTTCTTCAAGCTTCTGCCGCGCCGGCAGTGCATTCTGGATTTTGATGGGCATGCCTTGTTCCTTTCATAAGTGAGTCAAGGGGACGGGTACAGTGACTCATTTT
>JAFSRL010000102.1 GCA_017446125.1 Lachnospiraceae bacterium | reverse complement strand
TCAGGCAGGGGCGGCTATTTCTGTGAGTTCTTTTTATCGTTGCTTCCGATGGCGTATCCGACACCGAAGCAAGTTACGCATAAAGCGATTACTCCGATTATATCAAGACTGATGGGGAAAAGTTCGCCTCTTTTTTACACTACCACAATAAAGTGTGATGTGCTATAATGGTTCGGGCATTTTTTATTGAAGCAATCCGAAAGGAGCAGAAAACATGAGCAACGAACGAAGGACCGGTACGACATCAAGGGGGATTCGGTGCCCAATCATCAGGGAAGGCGATGATTTGGCGTTCATCGTGACAAGCGCTGTCCTGGAGGCGGCAAAGGCGGAGGGCTTTGAAATCCGTGACCGCGACGTGATTTCCGTCACGGAATCGATTGTTGCAAGAAGCCAGGGGAACTACGCCTCGGTCGATGCAATCGCGAAGGACGTGAAGGAGAAGCTGGGCGGGGAGACCATCGGTGTCATCTTTCCGATTCTTTCCAGAAACCGCTTTGCCATCTGTTTACGCGGCATCGCGCAGGGCGCAAAGAAAATCGTTTTGATGCTGTCCTATCCTTCCGACGAGGTGGGCAACGAGCTGGTGAGCTTGGACAAGCTTGACGAAGCGAATATCAATCCCTACAGTGATGTCCTGACGCTTGCGCGCTATCGCGAGCTCTTCGGCGAAAACCGGCACGAGTTTACCGATGTCGATTACGTGGCGTATTATCAGGAGCTTATCGAGGGCTGCGGCGCGGAATGTGAAATCATCTTCGCGAACCGTCCGCAGGCGATTCTGGATTATACAAAGAACGTTTTGACCTGCGACATCCACACGAGAGAGCGCACCAAACGCCTCTTAAAAGCGGCGGGCGCCGAAAAGGTTTTCGGGCTCGACGACATCTTAACCGCGCCGGTGGATGGCAGCGGCTACAACGAGCTTTACGGGCTTCTGGGGTCGAACAAGTCAACGGAAGATAAAATCAAGCTCTTTCCCAGACCCTGCCAGGAGCTGGTGAAGGACATCCAGGACAGGGTGCTAAAGGAAACGGGTAAGCACGTCGAGGTCATGGTGTACGGCGACGGTGCCTTCAAGGATCCCAAGGGCAAGATCTGGGAGCTGGCGGATCCGGTGGTCTCGCCCGCGTTCACGGAAGGTCTGATTGGTACGCCCAATGAATTGAAGCTGAAGTATCTTGCGGACAATGATTACGCCGCCCTTTCCGGTGAGGAATTGAGAGAGGCGATTGCGAAGAGCATTCGCGAAAAGGATGCGGACTTAAAGGGAACCATGGCGACGCAGGGAACCACGCCCAGGCAGTTGACGGACTTAATCGGTTCGCTTTCCGACCTCACCTCAGGCTCCGGTGACAAGGGAACGCCGGTGGTGTTGATTCAGGGGTATTTTGACAACTACGTAAGTTAGTAGATTCCCACGCACGCCCCGTGCACTAAGAACCGCTGCCCGCTGCCGGCGGGACCGGCGCAGGTGGAGAGCGTGGCGTAGGTATTGATCCTGTTTTCTTCGATTTCGATTTTGACGGAGGATTTCGCCTTGATGTTTTCCAGGTAGGCGGTTTCCTCCGCAATGTTTGTCGGGCGGTCATAACTGTCCGAATCCCCGTCCGTTAAGTAGTACGAGAAAATCTGGTATTTTAAGACCGTTCCGTCCTGCAGGTACACATAGAAGTACGGATACTGCGCAATGCGGTCCGCGTTCGTATAGTATTCCTTCAGGCGCCCGAACATGGAGCCGTTTTTCATGTTGTGACCATAGATAAAGGTATTAAAGCCCGTCAGGTAGGCGGAATCGCGGTAATCGATGAAAATGGAGCCGTTGTTGCTGGTATGGCCCTCAAAGGTACGGTTCAAGTAATAATCGTTGTCCTGCGTCTGTACGAGGGGATAGGAGCAGTCTGCGCCGGGGACATAGATCCAGCCGGTGAAGTCTTCATTAACCGCCGAAAGCCCCTCAAAATCAATCTGTAAGACGGGGTAATCACTCTCGCCACCGGCCTGCTCCGCGGCATACGCGGTGTTCTTGCCGGGGATAAAGCCGTCTGTGTCCTCAAAGATGACATATTTCCTGCCCAGATCGCGATATTCCTTGCCTGCAAGCCCGTATCCGATGAAATAATACCCCAATCCGAGCATACAGAGGAAAAATACGAAGAAGGAGGCGCATAAAAGATAGACCCCGCGCTCTTCTTTTTTCCGTTTTGCCCTGCGTTCCGTCGCCGCTTCCAATGCTCTTTGTTCCTTTTCCGTTCGGCTCATGAGAATACCCTCGTTCCTTTGATGATGTCAGTAAAATACGCTAAAACATACGATTTCCGAAATAAACTAAATATAGTATATACTATAAAACGGATTTTGTCCAGAAAATTATCGGGATACCATTTATGACAGGTATGTCATGCTATAAATGACAGTAACGTCATAAAATTGTCAAAAGTGTCAGAAAATTTCAAAAAACTATTGAAATCAATATTTGTTTCTGCTATGATTCGAAATAGCTCATGTACTTATGGGATTGAGCTGCGTACAACACAACAATATATAGTTATCATTATTTCGAAGACGCCTTCGGTTTTTCGTTCAGGCAGCAGGGAGGAGGGGCGCCTTCACGTAAGAAAGTGAGGGAAGAAATGAGAAAGAGGAGAGTCTTACTGACAACGATTTTGGCGCTTCTGCTGGTTGTGACGGCGCTGCCCTTGACGGGGCTCACGGCACAGGCGGCGGAGACCTACACGGGAATCAATGATGCAAATCGAGCGAAGGAAGATGGCACCTATCTTGCGGATTATGTGGTATCGGATCCGGATGATGAATTGTACTTCTATATTGTGGGACAGAATGGTGCGCAGGTTGCCTACTGCCTGAATGCGGACTTGAAATCTCCGAAGACAACAGGGTCCGATCATTATGAAAAAGGCATGATCACGGCATCGAACATCAACAACTATATTCCCGGCGCACCCGACGGAACCAGAAATGCACTCATTGGCATTCTTTATAACGGGTATCCGAAGAACGGAAGCGGCTTATGGAATTCTTCGGAGTTAAGCAAAGGCCTTTACCGTCTTGCCACACAGTTTGCGGTCTGGCATGCTACAAACGGTGAAAATGAAAAGACAGCGGAATACTTCCTTCCGTTCGTGGGAATTGACACAGGTACCGAACGGGGTCGTGAAATCAAGAACAACTGGGACAATCTGAGTGCGATCACCTTAACACAAGAGGAACAGGCAAAAGTCGACCAGGCGAAGGCGACCATTGCAATGTATCAAAAGCTGATCAACTGGAGCGGCAATGAAGACTTCTACAACGACCACGATTTGTACGGATATAAGAGAAATACCACGATTGCAGCCAAGGGATATCAGGCATTGGCGACGGTGGATTGTGTTGAAAAAGCCCGGACGGAGGTGGAATTCTCCAAGACAGAGGTGAACGGAACAGAGGAGCTGGAAGGTGCTGAACTGACGGTGTCCGGAAAGAATGATTTGAATGAGGACATCAGCATGACCTGGACATCCGGCAAAGAAACAAAGAAGTTTAAGCTTCGCGTGGGCGAATACAAAATGACAGAAAAAACCGCCCCGGAAGGCTACGAGTTAAAGACTGAGAGCATTGACTTCCGTGTTGCAAAAAACAGCAACGGAGATTTGATTGTGGAGATCAAGCAGGCGGATGGCAGTTATGTGCCCCAGAACGAATCACGGGTTCGTATGGAGGATAAGAGAAAGACTGCCACCGTCGCCTTCTCCAAATATGCCGTGAACGGTACGGGGGAGCTGCCGGGCGCGAAATTACAGATCGTGCAAAACGGCAAGGTGATCGAAGAGTGGATTTCGACCACGGACCAAAAGCAATTCACCCTTGCATGGGGCGACTATACAATGGTGGAGATTACGGCGCCCGAGGGCTACGAAATTGCGGAGAGCATCGATTTTCGCATCAACAAGGACTTAACGATAGAAGTAAAGCAACCGGACAAGACCTGGAAGGCGCCGGAGAACTCCACCGTCAGAATGTATGACGAGGTGAAAAAGCCGGAAGAACCGAAGAAGCCGGAAGAACCCAAGCCGGAGGAGCCGAAAAAGCCGGACGAGCCGAAGAAGCCCGAAACCCCCACAACCCCGCAGGACAATGCCAGGGTCTTAGGCGTAAGCCGCACGGAGGAAGTCGTGGTGGCAGCCCCGCAGCAGGTTCTGGGCGCAAGACGTTCTCCCGAGACCGCGGACCCCGCGCCGTTAACACTGCTCGTCATTGTGGCAGGTGTCTCGCTGGTGGGTGTGCTCACCATCCTGGTCGTATGGCACGACGCGAACCAGTTGCCAAAGAGAAGACGTCGATAGCAACTGTTTCATAAATGATTTCTTACCTCTTTCACGGAGACCGCCCTTTTTTGGGCGGTTTTCGTATGCGTCAAATTATGATATAGTTATATGTACGCTATTTTTAGAAAAAGGGGAATAAAAGCATGAGTTTACTCGATAAAGTGATTGGCACGCATTCCGAGCGTGAGGTCAAGCGGATCAGCGCGACCGTGGAATCCATTTTGGCGATGAAGCCGGAAATGGAAAAGCTTTCCGACGAAGAATTAAAGGCGAAGACACCGTATTTCAAGGAGCGGCTCGCGAACGGGGAAACCCTGGACGATATTTTGCCGGAGGCATTTGCGGTGGTGCGCGAGGCAGGCCGAAGAGTCCTCGGGATGGAGCACTTCAAGGTGCAGTTGATCGGCGGCATGATTCTGCATCAGGGGCGCATCGCGGAGATGCGGACCGGTGAAAGTAAGACGCTGGTTGCGACCCTGCCCTCATACCTTGACGCGTTGGAGGGCAAGGGCGTCCACGTCGTTACGGTCAACGATTACCTCGCAAAGCGTGACGCGGAATGGATGGGCAAGCTCCATGAATTTTTGGGTTTGACCGTGGGCGTGGTCTTGAACTCCATGACGCCGGACGAGCGCCGCGCGGCGTATAACTGCGACATTACCTATGTGACGAACAATGAGCTGGGCTTTGATTACCTGCGTGACAACATGGCAATCTACAAGGAGCAGTTGGTGCTGCGCGCCCTGCATTATGCCATCATCGACGAGGTGGACTCGATTTTGATTGACGAGGCGAGAACCCCGCTCATCATTTCCGGACAAAGCGACAAGTCAACCAAGCTCTACGAGGCATGCGACATTCTGGCAAAGCAATTGACGCGCGGCAAGGACGTTGAGCAGCTCTCGAAGATGGATGCCATCATGGGCGTCGAGCAGGAAGAGACGGGCGACTTTGTCGTCAACGAAAAGGACAAGGTCGTGAACCTTACGGCACAGGGTGTGGCGAGGGTCGAGCAGTTCTTCCGCATCGAGAACCTTGCGGATCCGGAGAATTTGGAAATCCAGCACAATATCATTTTGGCGCTGCGCGCAAACAACTTAATGCACAAGGACCAGGATTACATCGTCAAGGACGATGAGGTTTTGATTGTTGATGAGTTCACCGGTCGTGTGATGCCGGGACGCCGCTATTCCGACGGTCTGCACCAGGCGATTGAGGCAAAAGAACACGTGAAGGTCAAACGCGAGTCCAAGACGCTTGCGACAATCACCTTCCAGAACTTCTTCAACAAGTTTGAAAAGAAGTGCGGCATGACCGGTACCGCCCTGACCGAGGAACGCGAATTCCGCGACATCTACGGAATGGACGTCATCGAGATTCCCACCAACGTTCCGGTCATCCGGAAGGACATGAACGACCTCGTTTACAAGACAAAGCGCGAGAAGCTGCACGAGGTCATCGAGACCATCATCGCGGCGCACGAAAAAGGGCAGCCCGTGCTGGTGGGTACGATTACGATTGAGGCGTCGGAAGAGGTGAGTGCCCTTTTAAAGAAAAAGAACATTCCGCACAATGTTTTGAACGCGAAATTCCATGAGCTCGAAGCGGAGATTGTCGCGGACGCGGGACAGCACGGCGCGGTCACAATCGCGACGAACATGGCGGGCCGCGGTACCGACATCAAGCTGGATGAGGAAGCGAAGGCAGCAGGCGGGCTGCTCATCATCGGCACGGAACGGCACGAATCAAGACGTATCGACAACCAGTTGCGCGGACGTTCAGGACGTCAGGGCGACCCCGGCGAATCAAGGTTCTTCATCTCGCTCGAGGACGATTTGATGCGTCTGTTCGGCTCGGAGCGCTTGATCGGGATGTTCAACGCGCTGGGCATCGAGGAGAACCAGGAGATTGAGCACAAGTCGCTTTCCAAGGCAATCGAGAATGCGCGGAAGAAGATCGAGTCAAACAACTACGGCATCCGTAAGAACCTGTTGGAATACGACCGCGTCAACAACGAGCAGCGTGAAATTATTTACGCGGAGCGCAGGAAGGTTCTGGATGGCGAGAACCTGCGCGACCAGATTTACAAGATGATTACGGACGTTGTGGAGAACGACGTCGACCGTGTCATCGGGGACGATGCGGACGCGGACGATTGGAATCTTGCGGAACTGAACGAGGTTCTTTTGCCGGTTGTGCCCTTAAAGCCCGTGACGCGCGGTCGGATTGAGAAATTAACGAAGAACGGCTTAAAGCAGCAGTTGAAGGAAGAGGCAGTCAAGCTCTACGAGGAAAAGGAAGCGGAGTTCCCTGAGGTGGAGGCAATCCGCGAGATTGAGCGCGTGGTGCTGTTGCGTGTCATCGACCGCAAGTGGATGGATCACATCGACGACATGGATCAGTTAAGGCAGGGCATCGGCTTGCAGGCGTACGGTCAAAGAGATCCGCTCGTCGAATACACGAACACCGGCTTTGACATGTTCGATGAGATGACAAGGAACATCCGCATCGATACCGTCCGGCTGCTCATGCATGTGCGCGTGCAGGAGAAGGTCGAACGTGAACAGGTGGCGAAGGTCACCGGCACGAACAAGGACGACACGGTGAAGAAGGGACCGGAGGTCCGCATGGAAGCGAAGGTTTATCCGAACGACCCCTGCCCTTGCGGAAGCGGCAAGAAATACAAGAACTGCCACGGCCGTGGCGTCTGAGAAAACGAATAAGGAAATGAATAAGGAAATGGAAGGATAACCTTCCCCTCGAGGGATGAGAGAAGTATAGTATAAGACCTTCCCCTCGAGGGGAAGGGGGACCGCTTGCGGTGGATGAGGTGTCAGATATATGGTACTACTGGACCAAATGAAAAGTGAGCTCGTCGCACAGGACGAGACATTAAAAGAGGTCATCGCGTCATTGGACCTCGACAACAAAAAGAAGATTATCGAGGAGCTCTCTCGCGAAATGGAAGAGCCCACCTTCTGGGATGACGCGACAAAGGCGAACAAAAAAACAAAGCAGCTCAAGAACCTGCAAGACATCGTGGATACGGCATCCTCTCTTCAGAAAAGCCACGATGATATTTTGGAACTCATTGATATGGGCAACGAGGAAGAGGGCGATGACGAGGAGCTCGCAAAAGAGGTGCGCGCGGACCTTGACGACTTTACGGAAAAGTTGGAGCGTGTGCGCATCGGAAACCTCTTAACCGGCGAGTACGATAACTGCAATGCGATCTTAAAGCTTTCGGCAGGCGCCGGCGGCACGGAGAGCTGCGATTTTGCTTCCATGCTCTTTCGGATGTATTCCAAGTGGGCAGAGAAAAAGGGCTTTACGTTAAGCGTTTTGGATGAGCTGCCGGGGGAAGAAGCCGGAATCAAAAACATTGACTTCGAGATTTCGGGCGACAATGCCTACGGATATTTGAAGGGAGAAAAGGGTGTGCACCGTCTGGTCCGCATTTCTCCGTTTAACGCGCAGGGCAAGCGGCAAACCTCCTTTGTTTCCTGCGATGTGATGCCGGACATTGAGGACGACATCGACATTGAGATTAAGGACGACGAGCTGCGAATCGACACCTATCGTTCCTCAGGTGCCGGCGGGCAGCACATCAACAAGACCTCTTCCGCGGTGCGCATTACGCACCTTCCGACCGGCATCGTCGTGAGCTGCCAGAACGAGCGCAGCCAGTTCCAGAACAAGGACAAGGCGATGCAGATGCTGAAGGCAAAGCTTTTGATGTTAAAGCAGGAAGAGAACATGGAGAAGCTTGCGGGCATCCGCGGCGAGGTGAAGGACGTGAACTTCGGGTCCGGCGACCGGTCGTATTTTTTGCAGCCCTACACGATGGTGTCGGACAAGCGCAGCGGCGAAAAGATTACGGACGCCCTGGGCGTTCTCGACGGCAACCTCGATCGCCTGATCAACGCGTACTTGAAGTGGCTCGCAACCGGCGGCAAGCCTGTTGGAGATGACGTAGAAGATATTTAAAAACCTTCCCCTGTGGAAGATGACCTTCCTCTGAGGAAGAGAGTAGTACAGTGTATAAACCTTCCCCTGAGGAAGAGAGTAGTACAGTGTATAAACCTTCCCCTGAGGAAGAGAGTAGTACAGGATATATACCTTCCCTTGGAGGGGAAGGGGGACCGCTTGCGGTGGATGAGGTGTCATGATAACCATCAGCCTGTGCATGATTGTAAAAAATGAAGAAGAAACCCTCCCGACCTGCCTCGACTCCTTGAAGGACTTGATGGACGAGATGATTATCGTCGACACGGGGAGCACGGACCGCACGAAGGAGATTGCGGCGTCTTACGGTGCGCAGGTCTATGATTTTGAATGGATCGACGATTTCTCCGCGGCGCGAAATTTCGCATTCAGCAAGGCGACCTGCGAATACATTTATTCCGCGGACGCGGATGAGGAGCTGGATAAGGAAAACATCGCGCTCTTTCAGAAGCTCAAGGAGCGCCTCGACCCCGAGGTTGAGATTGTGCAGATGTATTATACCAACCAGCTCGCGCAGTCGACCGTATACAACTTCGACAAGGAGCTGCGGGCAAAGCTCTTTAAGCGCCTGCGCCCCTTTGTCTGGATCGATCCCATCCACGAGATGGTGCGCCTGGATCCGGTGGTCTACGATTCCGACATCGAGATCATCCATCGCCCCAGGAACGATCACGGAAGCCGTGACCTTCAAACGTTCAAGAAGGCACTGGCGACGATGAACGGCTTCTCGAAGCGCCTGCACAACATGTATGCGCGGGAGCTGACGATGGCGGGCACAAAGGAAGACATCCTGGGCGCGGAGGAATACTTCACCGAAACCATGACGAACGCGAACCGTTCCATCGACGAGGTGAAGGAGGCAAGCTGCATCGTGGCGCGTGCCGCAAGATTGCGCGGCGATGTGCCGAAGATGATGAAGGCAGCCATGAAGTGTGTGGCTTCGGACGGATGCGCGGAGGTGTGTTACGAGCTGGGCTTGTATTATATGGAAGAAAGAGACTACGACGAGGCAATCGTCTGGTTTTACAATGCCGCCTATATGACGGAGGCGATTTTGGATTTGCACACCGCGACCGACTTACCCCGTATCGGGCTTGCCGCCTGCTACAAGGCGCTGGGCATGCACGAAGAGGCCGCGGTATACGAGAAGGAAGCCGCTGAGATTTTGAAGGAGAGTAAGTGAGTCAGGGGGGACGGGTACAGTGACTCC
>JAFSRL010000101.1 GCA_017446125.1 Lachnospiraceae bacterium | reverse complement strand
GCCGGCGGAGCCGAAGAAACCCGTGATCGATTTCCAGCCGGGAGACGAGAATTGATAACACCGGTGACAAAAGGGACAGGTCCAAATGTCACCTGAACCGCAAGGTGACATTTGGACCTGTCCCTTTTGTCACCTTGACAGCAGCAGTCAAATCCAGTAATATAGATAGGTGCGCCAACCCTCTCATGGCGTCTGAAATATAGGAACAAGGTTTGATTTGAAAGGAAGTTAAGAGAAGATGGCGAACATTAAATCCGCAAAGAAGAGAATCCTGGTCAACCAGAAGAAGGCGGCCAGAAACCAGCACGTAAAGAGCGGCGTCAAGACCGCGATTAAGAAGGTTCGTGTGGCAATCGAGGCCGGCGACAAGGAAGCGGCCGCAAAGGAACTCATTGCCGCAACGAGCGCAATCGACAAGGCACACACCAAGGGTGTGTTAAAGAAGAACACGGCATCCCGTAAGGTGAGCCGCCTTGCGCAAGCCGTGAACGCGATGAACTAAGTTTGGACCAGAGTCATATCCGCAATTTCTGCATCGTGGCGCACATCGACCACGGGAAGAGTACCCTTGCGGACCGTTTAATTGAAAAAACAGGTGTTTTGACCGAGCGTGAGATGGAAGCGCAGGTGCTCGATAACATGGACATCGAGCGGGAGCGCGGCATCACGATCAAATCCCAGGCTGTGCGCATGATTTACGAAGCCGGGAATGGGGAAGAGTATGTCCTCAACATGATCGACACGCCCGGTCATGTTGATTTTAATTATGAAGTCTCGCGTTCCCTTGCCGCCTGCGACGGCGCGATTTTGGTCGTCGACGCAACGCAGGGCGTGGAAGCACAGACGCTGGCGAATGTCTACATGGCACTCGACCATGATCTCGACGTTTTCCCTGTCATTAACAAAATTGACTTACCCAGTGCACGTCCGGATGAGGTGAAAGAGGAGATTGAAGATGTCATCGGCATTGAGGCGCAGGACGCGCCCTTAGTCTCCGCCAAGGTCGGGACCGGCATCGGGGAGGTTTTGGAGCGCATCGTGACAAGCATCCCCGCGCCTTCTGGTGATGCCGCAGCGCCGCTTAAGGCGCTTGTCTTTGATTCCATTTATGATTCCTATAAAGGCGTCATTGTTTTCTTACGATTAAGAGACGGTGAATTAAAAAAAGGCACCAGAGTCCGCTTCATGAAAACGAATGCGGAAGCGGAAGTGGTGGAAGTGGGATACTTTGGCCCGGGGCAGTTTGTGCCCTGTGAAGGCTTAAGCGCCGGTGAGGTCGGCTACTTTACGGCCTCCATCAAGAACATTCAGGACGCACGCGTCGGTGATACCGTAACGGACGCCGCCCGTCCCTGTGCGGAAGCGCTGCCCGGCTACAAGAAGGTACTGCCCATGGTCTACACCGGCATTTATCCCGCGGATGCGGCAAAGTACCAGGACTTAAGAGAAGCACTTGAGAAGCTGCAGCTAAACGATGCTTCCCTCTTTTTTGAACCGGAAACCTCGCAGGCGTTGGGCTTCGGCTTCCGCTGCGGGTTTTTAGGACTCTTGCACTTGGAGGTCGTGCAGGAACGCTTAGAGCGCGAGTACGATCTGGATCTTGTGACAACGGCACCTTCCGTTATCTACAAGGTTCATAAAACGGACGGCAGCGTAATCGAGCTGACCAACCCTTCGAACCTCCCCGACCCATCGGAAATCGAGTTCATGGAGGAGCCCATCGTCGCCGGTGAGATTATGGTGACGACAGACTATGTGGGCGCCATCATGCAGTTGTGTCAGGAGCGGCGCGGCACCTACATCAGCACGGAATACATGGAGGGGAACCGTGCGGTCTTAAAGTACGACCTGCCGTTGAATGAGATTATCTACGATTTCTTCGACGCGTTAAAGTCGCGCTCCCGCGGCTATGCATCGTTTGATTATGAGCTGAAGGGCTATGAGCGCAGCGACCTTGTGAAGCTCGACATCCTGATCAACAAGGAGCAGGTCGATGCCCTGTCCTTTATCGTGCACAAGGACGGCGCGTACGACCGCGGCCGCAAGATGTGCGAGAAGCTAAAGGGCGAGATCCCGCGCCACCTCTTTGAGGTGCCGATCCAGGCGGCGATCGGCGGCAAGGTCATCGCGAGAGAGACGGTTAAGGCCCTGCGCAAGGATGTCCTCGCGAAATGCTACGGCGGCGACATTTCCAGAAAGCGCAAGCTTTTAGAGAAGCAAAAGGAAGGTAAGAAAAAGATGCGCTCGATCGGTGTGGTCGAGGTACCGCAGTCGGCCTTCTTAAGTGTACTGAAACTCGACAGCGTAGATTGAGGTGTTATACTAGTTAGAGAATCATCACGCAGGAGGAAGCTATGTTACAGGATAAGACCATTCTCGTCACGGGCGGCACAGGCTCTTTTGGCAAGCAGTTCACCCGGTATCTCCTTGAGCGCACCAAGGCGTCCAAGGTAATCATCTATTACAGGGACGAGTTTAAGCAGTTTCAGATGCAGCAGGATTTTGCCTCGTATGAGGGCAACCGCCTGCGCTTCTTTATCGGCGATGTGAGGGACGCAGAGCGGCTGCGCCGCGCGATGAACGGCGTGGACTATGTTGTGCACGCGGCGGCGATGAAGCAGGTCCCCGCCTGCGAGTACAATCCCGCGGAGGCGATCAAGACCAATGTGGGCGGCGCCCAAAACGTAATCGACGCCTGCCTCGACACGGGCGTCAAGCGTGTCGTCGCGCTCTCCACGGACAAGGCGGTCAATCCGGTCAACCTCTACGGCGGGACGAAGCTCGTCTCGGACAAGCTCTTTATCGCGGCGAACTCCTACATCGGCAATCGCGACATCAACTTCTCCATCGTGCGTTACGGCAACGTCGCCGGCAGCCGCGGCTCCAT
>JAFSRL010000100.1 GCA_017446125.1 Lachnospiraceae bacterium | reverse complement strand
GTTGATCTGGCAGCAGGATACGCCGGAGGACTTCGTCATCGCGACCGGGGAACAGCATTCCGTGCGTGAGTTCTGCGAAAAGGCCTTCCATTACGCGGGCATCGAGCTGGAGTTTACCGGCGAGGCGGAAAACGAAGTGGGCAAGGACAAGGCAACCGGCAAGGTCTTGATCGAGGTGTCGAAGGACTTCTACCGCCCGACGGACGTCGTGAATCTTTTGGGCGACCCCACCAAGGCAAAGGAGAAGTTAAAGTGGAACCCCACAAAGACAAGCTTCGACGAGCTTGTGCGCCTGATGGTGGAGAGCGACATGAAGAAGGTTGCTCTCGAGCGCGCGGGCGAGCATGTGGAGTTCAACCTGCAGGAATATTTGGAGCGCGGTGTCACTAAATAAAGGTAAAGGAGTGAGCGAAATGGGCAAGTATTTTGGTACAGACGGATTCAGAGGCGAGGCAGGCAAGGGATTAACGGCGGATCACGCGTACAGAATCGGACGGTTCTTGGGCTGGTATTACGGCGAGATCAAGCGCCAGGCGGGACATACGGATGTCACACCCAAAATTGTGATCGGCAAGGACACAAGAAAGTCCAGCTATATGTTTGAGTACAGCCTGGTGGGTGGCATCGTTGCTTCAGGCGCGGACGCTTACATGCTGCACGTGACAACGACACCCTCTGTTTCCTACGTGTGCCGTGTCGATAACTTTGACTGCGGCGTGATGATCACCGCAAGCCACAATCCCTTCTATGATAACGGCATCAAGCTCTTAAACGATCAGGGCGAAAAGATGGATGAGGACACGATCGCTCTTGTCGAGGCATACCTGGACGGGGAGTTGAACTGCTTCGGTCAGGCCTGGAAGGAGCTTCCCTTTGCGCAGAAGGAGATGATCGGCAAGACCGTGGACTATATCGCGGGTAGAAACCGCTACATCGGATATCTCATCAGTCTCGGGCTTTATTCCTTCAAGGACATGAAGGTGGGTCTTGACTGTGCGAACGGTGCGTCCTGGAACATCGCGAAGTCCGTGTTTGACGCGCTGGGTGCGGACACCTTTATGGTGGGTGTTGAGCCCAACGGTTTGAACATCAACGAAGGCGTCGGGAGTACACACATCGAGAACCTGCAGCGGCTCGTGAAGGAGAAGGGACTCGATGTCGGGTTTGCGTACGACGGTGACGCGGACCGCTGTCTGTGCGTGGATGAGAACGGAGAGGTCGTTAACGGCGATCACATCCTTTACATTTATGGAAAGTACATGAAGGAGCGCGACAAGCTGGTGAACAACACCGTCGTCACGACCGTGATGAGCAACTTCGGTCTGTACAAGGCCTTTGACGAAGCGGGCATTGAGTACGCGAAGACCGCAGTCGGCGACAAGTATGTCTATGAGTACATGACGGAAAACGGCTGCACGATTGGCGGTGAGCAGTCGGGTCACATCATCTTCAGTAAGTATGCCAATACCGGCGACGGCATCCTGACCTCCATCAAGATGATGGAAGTGATGCTCGCCAAAAAGATGAAGCTCTCGGAGCTGGCGGCGCCTGTCACGGTCTATCCGCAGGAGCTTGTCAACGTGCGCGTAAAGGACAAGGCGGAGGCGCAGAACGACGCGGACGTCCGGGCGGCGGTGCAAAAGGTTGCGGATACCCTGGGCGACACGGGACGCATCTTGGTGAGAGAGTCCGGAACGGAGCCCGTCATCCGCGTGATGGTGGAGGCACCCTCCATGGAGGACTGCAGGAAGTATGTGCAGGAGGTTGTGGACGTGATCCACAAAAAGGGACACGTTGTCGCCTGATGAGATGAAACGGTAAGGCGCGGAAAGAAGCAATGACGCAACAAACGAAGATCGTAAGGACATACGGCCTGTGGTTTCTCGACATGGCCACGATCCTCGCAAGCTATCTGATCGTTACCTATATCAGATTTGCGGAGACCAGGGATTACGGGGACCGCACCCAGCATTATCTGGTGGGGGTGCTGTTTTTGCTCTTTTGTACCATCTATACATTTTTCATTGACTGGAACCGCGACATCCTAACCCGCGGCTATTTAAGGGAAGTCTTCGAAATCGGGAAGTTCATGGTTTTGATGCTGCTCATCGTTCTGGCGGCGGCGTACTTCCTGCGCTGGGCGGATCAGCTTTCGCGTTTCGTCGTGGGAAACTTTGTCTGGATCTGTGCACTGCTGTTGTTTGTCGTGCACATTCTGTTCAAGCGCGTGATGCGGCGCATGATTACCTCGGAAAAACTTGTGGTGCGGCTTTTGGTTGTGAGTGCGCGGGAACGCATGGACCACGTGGTAAAGTCGCTTGCAACCTTAAACGATGAAGGGTATCGCGTGGTCGCAACACGCTTTTTGGACGATGAGAACATTACGGAGGAGATGGTCACCATCCCCTTTGACGAGGTCTTCATCGACGCGCCGGACCTGCCGCAGGACAGGGTGCGGAAGCTGATCGAAGGCTTCGAGGAGATGGGCGTCGTGTGCCACTACAACCTTTCGCTTCCGGATGCGGGCGATGCCGCGACCAGGGTGGCAAGCTTTGGCGACTACACTGTGGTCAGCTATACCATGTTCCGCTCCAGCTACAAGCGGCTGCTCATCAAGCGGGTGATTGACATCATTGGCGGTCTCATCGGGAGCCTTATCACGGTGGTGCTTTCCGTCTTTATCATCCCCGCAATCAAGCTGGAATCCAAGGGGCCTGCCTTCTTTTCCCAGACGCGCGTGGGCAAGAACGGAAGACGCTTCACCATTTATAAGTTCCGCTCGATGTACGCGGACGCGGAAGAGCGCCTGAAGGAGCTGCAGGACAAGAATGAGGTGCAGGGTCCCATGTTTAAAATCAAGGACGACCCCAGAGTGACAAAGGTGGGACGGTTTTTGCGCAAGACAAGTCTTGACGAGTTCCCGCAGTTCTTTAATATCTTAAAGGGCGACATGTCGCTTGTGGGTACGCGTCCCCCGACAGAGGCGGAGTTTGAGCGCTACAACGAGCATTACCGCCGCCGCATCTCGATGACACCGGGGCTCACCGGCTTATGGCAGGTCTCCGGACGCAGCGACATCGAAGCGTTTGACGATGTGGTCCGGCTGGATTTGAAGTACATCGACAACTGGTCGTTGATGCTGGATTTTAAGATTCTGTTCCAGACGATCGGTGTTGTTTTAAAAGGAAGCGGTGCAAGATAAGGAGCAAGAAAAAGCATGATGGAAAAGGATGCGAAAATCTATGTTGCCGGCCATCGCGGCATGGTGGGCGGCGCGATTGTAAGGGAATTGAAGAAACAGGGCTATGAGAACCTGGTTTTGCGCACGCATGCGGAGCTCGACCTGACGCGGCAAGCGGAGGTGGAGGCGTTTTTTGCTTCGGAAAAGCCGGAGTATGTGTTTCTGGCGGCCGCCAAGGTGGGCGGAATCGGTGCGAATTCCGAACAGAAGGCGGATTTCATGTACATCAACATGACGATGGAGATGAATGTCATCCACGAGGCGTGGAAGAACGGGTGCAAAAAGTTAGAGTTTTTGGGCTCTTCCTGCATCTACCCGCGGCTTGCGCCGCAGCCCATGAAGGAGGACTGCCTTTTGACGAGCGCCCTGGAGGAGACGAACGAGGCGTATGCCCTTGCGAAAATCTCCGGCTTGAAGTACTGCGCGTACTTAAATGAGCAATACGGCACGGATTACATCTCCGTGATGCCCACGAACCTCTACGGACCGGGCGATAACTACCATCCGGAGCACTCCCATGTGCTGCCGGCCTTAATCCGCCGCTTCCATGAGGCGAAGGAAGCGGGGTTAGAGAGCGTCACCTGCTGGGGCGACGGGTCGCCTTTACGGGAATTCCTCTATGTGGACGATTTGGCGGAGCTTTGCGTCTTTCTCATGAATCATTACAGCGGAAACGAGACCGTGAATGCCGGAAGCGGCAAGGAGCTCACAATCAAAGACCTAACGGACCTGGTTGCAAAGGTTGTGGGCTACGAAGGGGAGATCTTGTGGGACAAAACAAAGCCCAACGGCACGCCCCGGAAGCTTTTGGATGTCTCAAAAGCGGCGTCCCTGGGCTGGACCTTTCACACGGAATTGGAGGACGGTATCCGCATGGCGTACGAGGACTTCAAGGCGCGGTTTGCCGAAGGAAGCGTGTAACACACGTCCCGACCACAAGATATGGAAACGGTCAGTGAATTGACTGAGTGAGTCTGAAGTTTGACCCCCGGAAAACATTGATTTTTCGGGGGTTTTGCTTATCATCCATATCTTGTGGTACCAGATATGGGATGGCGGCGGCTTGTAAACGGGTAAAAAAGAGGGGGCGGCAGTGTGATTTGCGCCCGAAAACGCGAGATGCGGCGGTATGACATAAGTGTCATATAAATGAAAGCATGACGAAAAGGCTTTAAGAGACGTTTTCAGGAATGATTCTCAAAAGAGGAAGGAGCATTATATACGGATTACCGTTTATTATGACCGAACTGGTCAACGGGCATTTTTGACCTTCACGGGCAACCACAAGAGGAAAAACGGCATCTTCGGCGCCCGCCGAGGCAAGGAAAATCAATGCATAGAGCTGCATGTACAATCCGCTCTGAAATGTACGAAAAAAAATTTCAAAAAATTTTCAAAAACGTATTTACGAAATTCCGTTTATGCGATATACTGTTAATACACCGCAAATCGCGGTGAATTTTTGGGAGGAGGCCTTCCTTTCCCTGCAGATTCAGGGAAGCGGCGAACATACAACCACTATGGCAGATACCACGAAAGCGGACATTTTAAAGAAAGAGATTCTCGCGCAGTATAAGAGCGTCAGACAGTTTTCCATCGAGATGAACATCCCCTATTCCACGCTGGTCACGGCATTGGACCGCGGCATTGAGGGTATGGCGTACGGGACGGTGATAAGGATTTG
>JAFSRL010000099.1 GCA_017446125.1 Lachnospiraceae bacterium | reverse complement strand
GTCGACGGGAGCGTTTAGACGACCGATGGGAGTCTGCGACCCGGGCCTGGAAGGTGTCACCGAAGGTGACGGATGGGGTGTTTGATAATATGTCCGATCGCTTCAACCGCATCCTCGTCCTTGACGAGATCGACTCCACCAACCGCCTGCTCATGCAGATGGCAGGCGAGAGAGCGCCGGACCGGCAGGTCATCATCGCGGATCACCAGAGTGCAGGACGCGGCAGGCTCGGGAGGGCGTTTTCCTCGCCGGCGGGGATGGGGGTGTATTTGTCGTATTTGATTAGGCCGGGGGAGACCCCTCATCCGACCCCTGCCGGGGCCACCTTCCCCCCAGGGGGAAGGTCAGGAAGTGTAGCCCTGCCAGGGGGAAGGTTAGGAACATCTGCAGCGATGGGGGCGGCGGCGTGGACGGCGGTGACGTCGTGGACGGCGGTTGCGGTGTCGGACGCGATCGAGCGCGTGTCCGGCCTGCGTCCTGCTATCAAATGGGTCAACGATCTGTACTTGCCGGAGTCTGCACACGCCGGCACTGATACCACCGGCAAGTCCGCATCACGCACCGGCACTAATCTAGGCAGACGCACTGCACACGCCGGCACTGATCCCGGCAGGAAGATCTGCGGAATTCTCACGCAGATGGACATGGACGCGGAGAGCGGGGAGGTGCGCAGCATCGTGATCGGCATCGGCGTAAATGTGAATGAACGCAAGTTGGATTTCAATAAAGAAATCCGCGACATCGCGGGCTCCCTGCGCATGGCGACAGGGGAACGGGTGAACCGTGCGCAGCTTGCTGCTGAGATGATCCGCGCACTGGATGAAATGTATGACGCGTGGCCTGAGGAGCACGAGCGCTACCTGCGTGCATACAGGGAAGCGTCTCTTCTGCCCGGCAGGAAGGTGAACGTGGTGAGCGGCGCTTCGACACGGAAGGCCACGGCGCTTTCCGTCGGCGATGATTTCTCGCTGAAGGTGCGTTACGAGGATAATAGCACGGAATCCCTCACCGGCGGTGAGGTGTCAATCAGGATGTGAAGAACACGCTCGGCGGCGCTTACAACGGAAACGCGACCGCTTCGTGATAGAGTTTTTTCAGGATCTCCAAAAACGTCTTTAAGCTTTCCCTGGCATCTGTTTTATGTGTGACCAGAACGCAGTGGAAGCTTTCCCTGCAGTCGAAGGGGATCCAGGCAAACTGTCCACTGTGGTCGTTCAAAAATCCAGGCGCCAGACAGACGCCCCTGCCGGCGGCGACATTGGTCAGGGTGGAGTCGTGATCCGGCGAGTTGAAATAACTGACCCTGCCGCTTGACGTGATGCGCTGCTGTACGGCGTGCAGTGCGTTCGGGGAACCGCCGCCCACCATCAGGGTGCGGCCGTAGAGGTCCTGTTCCGTGACCAGATTCTTATTTGCAAGCTTATCCTTTTTGTCCGTGATTAGATAGATGTGACTCTCAAAGAGGTCGTGCACCGTGACACCGGCAAGCTGCTTCGTCTGTTCCTTTAAGGCAAAGACGATGTCACATTCGTTTTTTAGAAATGATTCCAGACTGTTTTCATATTGGAAGAGGGGCGTGATCTGTACCTGCGGCATCGCCTCTTCAAACAGACGCATCGCCTCCGGCAGAAAGTAGAGCGCCTGCCGCACCATGAGCTTGATCGTGATGCTGTCGTGGTAGCGCGCGCTGAAGTTCTGGCCCTGCTCGATGGCGCGCTTTAGGTCCTCGCGCATGGCGGTGAGGTAGGTGACGAACTGTGCGCCCGCGGGTGTGAGCGCCGCCCCCTTGCCGCTGCGTTCAAAGATGTCAAAACCGACCTCCTCCTCGAGTAGCCGGATCTGGTAGGAGAAGGTGGGTTGCGAGACAAAGGCGTTTTCTGCCGCGCGGCTGAAATTCAGGGTGTGTGCGAGCTCGATGCAGTAATCGATCTGTTTGGTGGTCATGAAAGCTCCTTTTGCGATTTAATATTTAAATTGATTATATAATGATTCGATTAGACTTTGCAATAGCGATGTGAGACAATAACATCATCAAAGAGATCCGATGAGACACGGAAGAAGATAAGGAGGAATGTAAGATGGCAAACACACTGATCGCATTTTTTTCGAGGGCGGACGAGAACTATTTTGGCGGCGCAATGCGTTACGTCAAGGTGGGCAACACCGAGCTGGTGGTGAACGGGATGAAGGAGCTGATCGACGCGGACACGTTTAAGATCGAGATGAAGAATCCCTACTCGCCGGTCTATATGACCTGTATCGACGAGGCCAAAAAAGACTTACATGAAAACGCGCGTCCCGAGCTCGTAAGTGATATCGACAGCGTCGACGGATATGACAATATCGTGCTCGCGTATCCGAACTACTGGGGCACCTTCCCGATGGCGGTCGCGACGTTTTTGGAAGCGCATGATTTTGCGGGCAAGAAGATCCTGCCTCTGTGCACGCACGAGGGCAGCGACATGGGCGGCAGCGAGAGCGATGTGAAAAAGTACTGCAAGGGCGCGGAGGTTGCAAGAGGGCTTGCAATCAGGGGTTCAAACGCGGCGGACGCCAAAGACACGGTGCGGAAGTGGTTTGCCGAAAACGGGGTGTTATAAAACAAAGACAGAAATGCCTCTTGCATTCGGTGTTAGCGTATGCTAATATAATCGTTAGTTAATGCTAATATAAGTGAAGGAGGAAATTGTAATGGCAATCAAAGTTGTGTACTGGACGGGCACGGGGAACACGCAGGTTATGGCGGATAGCGTTGTCGCAGGTGTGAAAAAGGGCGGCGCTGACGCGGAGGCGGTATTCGTCGACAACATC
>JAFSRL010000014.1 GCA_017446125.1 Lachnospiraceae bacterium | reverse complement strand
TGTCCCCCTGACTCACAAAAAAATAATTCACATATTATAAAAATATATGCTATACTAATGTACGTATGCACATGCATACACTTACGTAGAGAACATTATGATGGAGGAATCATAAGAAAAAAGGAACGGAGGACGGGATTATGGGATTTTTTTCTGAGCTGAAAAGTGACCTGTCTGACGCGACCGACGCGGTGGCGACAGACGGCGGCGCGGCAGCCCTGGAAGCAGCGGATGAACTCGCTGCGGAAATGGATGCGGCGGCAGAAGCTTCGGGGGACGCGGGGGAAGTTCGTTTTGACGCACCTTCCGACACGGAGCCGGCGTATAGCTTTGTTGACACGATCAACCAGTTGACGCAGGACGCGGCGACCGAGACCGATGCGGACGATTTCGAGGATGAGCCCGCTTCGGAAATCAACTTAGAGCCTGTGACGGGAATGGATACCTTGACCAAGGAAGAAGAACCTGTGACAGAGACGGCAACGAGCAACTATTACAGTAACGAGGGAGGATTCAAAATGGATATCGAAACCGGCGTAGCAACTGACGAAACTGCTGTAGTAACAGAAGGAATGACCATCAACGGTGACCTGCAGACAACGGGTAGCTTGGACCTCATCGGTAAGGTCGACGGTAATGTTACCTGCTACGGCAAGCTGAATGTAACCGGTGAGATCACCGGCGATTCCTCCGCTGCGGAAATCTATGCGGAAGCGGCACGGATTACGGGCGAGGTTCGCTCGAACGGTACCGTGAAGATCGGTCAGTCGACTGTTATCATCGGCAACGTCTTCGCGACAAGCGCCGTTATCGCGGGCGCTGTCAAGGGCGACATCGACGTGCACGGTCCGGTGGTGCTTGACACGACGGCCATCGTCATGGGCAACATCAAGTCCCAGTCCGTCCAGATCAACAACGGTGCGGTCATCGAGGGTATGTGCTCGCAGACGTATGCGGAGGTCAACCCGCAGGCGTTCTTCGACGGCTTGAAGTAATTCTATGAAACGAATCTTATTGAAACTGTCCGGCGAAGCCCTTGCCGGGGAAAAGCGCACGGGCTTCGACGAGGCAACCTGTTTGCAGGTTGCGGCGCAGGTTAAGAAAATCACGGATGCCGGCACGCAGGTGGGCATTGTCATCGGCGGCGGTAATTTCTGGCGCGGTCGCACGAGCAAGAACATCGACCGTGTCAAAGCGGACCAGATCGGGATGCTTGCCACCGTGATGAATGCGATCTATGTGTCGGAGATCTTCCGCTCGCAGGGCATGAAGACGAACATCTTAACCCCCTTTGAGGTGGGGACATTCACGAAGCCTTTTTCCAAGGACCGCGTAAATAAGTACTTTGCAAAAGGGCAGGTCGTCTTTTTTGCCGGCGGCACGGGACACCCTTATTTTTCAACGGATACGGGCGTCGTGCTGCGCGCGGTGGAGGTCGAAGCGGATGCGATTCTGCTTGCCAAAAACATCGACGGTGTCTACGACAAGGACCCCGCGGTGCACGAAGACGCGAAGCGCTTTGACGAGATCTCAATCGACGAAGTCGTGGAGAAGGGCTTACAGGTTGTCGATCTTGCCGCAAGCGCCATGGCCAAAGAGAACCGTATGCCCATGGTGGTCTTCCACCTGCAGGAAGAGGACAGCATCGTGAAGGCGGTAAGGGGTGAAGGAAAGCGGACTGTAGTGACCGTGTAGACCTGTAGTGGCAGCAGACGTACACTTGCTGTACGGATGCGTAAGAACACGTTAAACAGGAGGGTGGCGGCACCGTCCACCTGCATGGCAGGTTTGGAATGACGGTGACGCTCATACGAACGACGAAGGAGTGCGTATGAACGAGAAACTGAAGCAGTACGAAGAGAAGATGACGAAGTCTTTGGACTTTCTGAAGACGGATTTACAGGGCATCCGCGCAGGCCGCGCGAACCCGCATGTGCTTGACAAGATCAAGGTCGATTACTACGGCACGCCCACACCCATCCAGCAGGTGGGCAATGTCTCCGTGCCGGAGGCACGCATCATCCAGATTTCCCCCTGGGAGAAGAATCTCTTAAAGGAAATCGAGAAGGCGATTCTTGCAAGCGATATCGGCATCACGCCCACGAATGACGGCAACACGATCCGCTTAGTCTTTCCGGAGCTCACGGAAGAGCGGCGTAAGCAGATCGCAAAGGACGTCAAGAAGAAGGGCGAGGACGCGAAGGTGGCGGTGCGCAACATCCGCCGCGACGGCGTCGACGCGGTGAAGAAGCTAAAGGGCGGCGAGCTTTCGGAGGATGAGTTGAAGGACATGGAGGACGACCTCCAGAAAATGACCGACAAATTCATCAAGGAGATTGACGCCGCGGTTGAAGAGAAGAACAAAGAGGTTACGACGATCTAATGCGCGCAAAAGAAAACCAAGCGACTCCGTAAGGAGGCATTTGGTTTTCTTGCGCCATTAACGAAAAAACGAGCATGCGAAGCAGGCGGTTGAGCGCTGCAAGCGCGGGTTTTTGAGGTAAGGAGACGCTGCCAGGCGTTTCCTTTTTAGAGGGAATATGAGTAATTGTAAAATCCCGAAGCACGTCGCCATCATCATGGACGGCAACGGGCGTTGGGCAAAACGAAAGGGCCTTCCCAGAAGCGCGGGACACGTGCAGGGCGGAAAGGTCGTGGAACAGATCTTAGAGGACGCGAGAGACTTAGGGATTCGGTACCTCACGGTCTATGCGTTCTCGACGGAGAACTGGTCGCGCCCGCAGGATGAGGTTAAGGCGCTCATGAAGCTCTTGCGCGAATACATGCGCACGAGCATTAAGAAGTGTATGAAGAACAACGTGCGCACGCGCGTGATCGGCGACCGCACGAAGCTGGATAAGGACATCATCGAGGCGATTGAGAAGCTGGAGGACGCCACGAAGGAAAACACCGGCGTGCAGTTTACGATTGCGATCAACTACGGTGCGCGGGATGAAATCAGGCGTGCGGTGGAAGCGATTGCAGGTGAAGTCGCTGCGAAAGAGTTAGCGGCAAGTGAAGTGACGGAGGAGGTCATCAACGACCACCTTGATACGCGAGAGCTTCCGGACCCCGATCTTCTCATCCGCACCTGCGGCGAACAGCGGATTTCGAATTTTCTTCTTTGGCAGTGCGCCTATACGGAGTTCTATTACACGGACAAGGCGTGGCCGGATTTTGATAAAGCGGAGCTGCAAAAAGCGCTCGACGCTTATGCGGACAGGGACAGAAGGTACGGCAAGGTATGAAGATACGCGTCATTTCCGCTGTCGTGATTGCGGCGGTATTGCTCATAATGCTCTTAATGGGCGACTATGTGATGGCGGGCATTTTGCTCGTCTTATCCCTCATCGCGTATACGGAGGTGAACACCGCCTGCGGCATCTCGCAGGAGAAGGGCTTTAACCTGATCGGGATTACGGGAAATCTTGGAATCTGCGTGTACTATTATTTTTTGATGCGCAGGCAGGATTTGTCGATGATCGCGCCGGTCCTGATGGGAACGTTTTTCGTGATGCTCATCATCTATGTGCTGCGCTATCCCAGGTACCATATCGGTGTCGTGTTCATCACGCTGTTTTCGATGCTGTACGCGCCCGTGATGTTATCGTTCCTGTACCTGATCCGCACCATGGAGCACGGGGTGTTCTTTTCGTGGCTGCCCTTTGTCGCGTGGGTGACGGATTCCTGCGCGTACTTAACCGGCGTGAAGTTCGGGAAACGAAAGCTTGCACCCAAGTTAAGCCCGAAGAAATCCATTGAGGGCGCTTTGGGCGGCATCGCCGGAAGCGCGGTGGCAGGCCTGATTTACGGCACGATCGCGTCGGTGAAGGGATTTGTCGATCACCGCTACGGACTGGCCTTTGTCGTCATCGCGGTTGTCGCGAGCATCCTTTCGCAGGTCGGGGACCTCATTGCCAGCGGCATCAAACGCGACCATAACATTAAGGATTACGGTACCCTGATCCCCGGCCACGGCGGGATTATGGACCGCTTTGATTCCGTGATATTTATCACGCCCGTGGTGTATTTTATGTTGTTGTATTTTATAAAGTGAGTCAGGGGGACGGGTACACTGACTCATTTGGCTGTTGGACAGCAGCGAAC
>JAFSRL010000098.1 GCA_017446125.1 Lachnospiraceae bacterium | reverse complement strand
TGACCACGTCGCCCTCGATGGACATCCTCGTCAGCTCGAACCTCGAACGCCTCATCTACTACATCACCGGGGAAAACGCGGACATGGTGGCGGAATACATGCACCGGTTAAGCTTAAACGGCTCGTATGAGATTACAGGTGAAATGCAGGAAAAGCTTTCCGCGTTCTACGCGGGCTTTGCCACGGAGGAAGAGGATGCTTTTGCAATCAAAAACACCTTCGAACAGGACGGGTACCTCATCGATCCGCATACCGCAATCGGCAAGGCGGTGTATGAGAAGTACAAACAGGAAACGAAGGATGCGCGAAAGACCGTCATCGCCTCGACCGCGAACCCGTATAAGTTCACCCATGCCGTGATGAGGGCACTTGGTAAGGACGATGCCGCAAAAGACGACTTCGCTTTGGCGCAGGCAATGGAGGAAGCGACCGGAATGCCGGTGCCGGATGCGGTCAAGAAGTTGAAGGATGCGGAGATTCGACATCATACTGTGTGTACACGCGCGGAAATGAAGAAGGAAATCAGAAGCTTTTTGGGGCTTGCATAACAAACAGGTGAGGGGATTTTTATGGAGAACACAGTGATTCGGGAGCGCTTTAAGAAGCTCCGGCAGGCAATGAAGGACAACGGGGTCAATGCAACGTTGTTTCCGACAGCGGATTACCATGATTCGGAATATGTCGCGGATTATTTCAAGGTTCGCGCGTACTTTTCAAATTTCACGGGATCGAACGGAACGCTGTTTGTGACGGAAAACGAAAGCGCGCTCTGGACGGACGGGCGTTACTTCCTGCAGGCGGAATCAGAGCTTGCGGGCACGGAAATCAAACTCATGCGCATGGGCGAGAGGGATGTTCCCAAGCTGGAGGAGTACCTGAAGGGCTGCCTGAAGGAAGGCGACACGCTCGGGTTTGACGGGCGCTGCGTCACGGCTTCCTACGGAGAAACCTTAGAGGAAGCGGTGAATGCCTGCAAGGCGAAGCTGCGCTACGACATCGACTTTGCCTCGATGGTATTTGAGAACCGTCCGGAGCTGCCGGTGCATGATTTGTATCTTGTGGAGGAGGCGTACAGCGGTGCCTCGTTCGAAGAAAAGCTTTCCGTGCTCAGAAAGGAGCTGGATGAAAAAGACGCGGACGCGTTTGTCTTAAGCAAGCTCGATGACATCATGTGGCTGACAAACTTACGCGGCTCAGACATCGCATGCAACCCCGTGGCATTGTCCTATCTGTTTATCACACCGGAGCGGACCCTTTTCTTCGTACAGGAAGAGGAGGTCACGGACGCGGTGCGGGCGTACGCCAAAGAGCATGAAATCTTTTTGGTCGATTACGAATCCTTCTTTGAATTTCTTTTGGAGAGCGCGGACACGCAGGAAATCAAAAATGAAATCAAAAAGGGTCTGTTTTTTGACAAGGCAAGCGTCAGCTATACTTTGTATCAAATGTTAAAACGCTTTGAGGAACACGCGGGGATTCCCGTCATCAACGGCAAGAACCCGACGACGTTTTTGAAGGCGGTGAAGAACGAGACGGAGCTAAGGCACACGCGGGAAACCTACTTAAAGGACTCCGCCGTGTTAACCGAGTTTTTGTACTATGTCAAAACAAACGCCGGCAAGGAGGAGATGTCGGAAATCTCCCTTGCGAAAAAGCTTGATTCCATGCGCGCAGCGCAGGAGGGCTTCATCGAACTTTCCTTTCCGACCATTTCCGGCTTCGGCGCAAACGGCGCGATTGTCCATTACGAACCGACGGAAAAGACAAACGCGAAGGTGGAAGGAACGGGCTTTTACCTTGTGGATTCCGGCGCGACGTATAAGGGCGGCACAACGGATGTGACCAGAACCCTTGCCATCGGGGAAGTGACGCAGGAGATGAAGGAGCACTTCACGAAGACGCTTGTGGGAATGCTGCGTCTTGCGGACGCGAAATTCTTAGAGGGCTGCACCGGACGCAACCTCGACATTCTTGCGCGAAGCGCCCTGTGGCAAAGCGGCATTGATTACAAGCACGGCACCGGACACGGCGTCGGGTATATGTTGAACGTCCATGAGGGTCCGCAGAACATCCGCTATCAGAGTGCGGCACACGACCCCTTTGAGGCGGAGTTCAAAGCGGGAATGCTTGTCTCCGACGAACCGGGTGTCTATATCACCGGCTCGCACGGTGTACGGATTGAGAACATTTTAGAGGTTGTCGCGGATGAGAAGAACGCGTACGGGCAGTTTTTGCGCTTCAAGCACCTGACCTATGTTCCCATCGATCTTGACGCGGTGGACACACAATATATGGAAGAAAAAGACATCCAACTGCTGAATGCTTACCACCAAAAGGTATATGAATTAATCGCGCCCCGCATACAGGATGAAGCCGTGAAGGAATGGCTGAAAAAAGCAACGGAAAACGTGAAATAGTCAAGCATTTTTTCGTAGAAAATGGCTGTCCTGTTTCGTGCAATCTGCTGATTGAACGAAGGCGCAAAAAAGGGTAAAATATAGGCAGTGGAATCGCCTGGGGTGTTAGACAACTCCTGCATGTTTTGAACCTACATCTACTTTAAACGGGATTCCTATATTACTGTGCGGATGTCACACCTTCGATCCGGAAACCCCGGCGTTATGGCAGAGGGAGACAGAAGTAGCTTTTGCGGAAACCCACCTAACCTCGGTTAGGAGTCAAAAAGCAGGAGCCGGCACTTTGGGTCCATGACGAAAAAGCAGCTTATTGGGTTAAGCTGCTTTTTTTGTATGAGTGAGTCCGTGATTCTTATATTGTGCGAATTTTTTGTATTTTGCACAATTTTGTGTGTACAAATGACAAGTTTTATGTTAAAATGAGAAATATCGTTAAATTGTCTGACAAATGCACACAATATCATCTGACAGGAGACAAAAGCATGAAAGAGAAAAAGGCCAAAGCAAGTAAGAAGAGCTTCCGCACACAGTTGATTGGCGCGGTGCTTGCGTTGATTGCGATTCCGCTGGTGATTACGATTGCAATCTCCACGTACTCCGCTGTCATGACGACCATCGAGAACCAGCAGGAACTCTCGGAAGAGAAGACCGCGCTGGTCGCCGAACAGATCGATGCAATCATCGACAAGAACTACATGGTTCTGCAGTCCGTAGCCGCAAACCCGGCGATCGTGGAATTCTTAAGAAACCCGGAAGAGGGTGACTGGGAGAAGACCGAGCAAATCCTGCAGGTTGCGAACAACGTCTTCGGCGACTCCAACCCGATGCACCTGTCGCAGGCGGACGGCTGGCAGCTCATCCGTACCGACGGACTCGAGTGCAAGAACATCATCACGAGAGCATACTTCGAAAAGATGTTGAAGGGTGAGGCGAACCAGTCGGAGGTGCTTGTATCCCTTGCGACAAATTCGTTGATTACAGTTATCATCGTTCCGGTCTTTGACGACGACGGAACGGTCATCGGTGCGGTGCAGCGTGACTACGGTCTCTCCGTTTTGGGTGAATTCGTGGACAGCGCTTCCACCGATGAAAAGCGCGTGCTGATTGTCGAGGGCAACGGTTTGCTCATGGCATATTCCGGCAGGACCATCGGCTCGGAGGAAGACAGAACCGATTATACCGAAACGGATTTCTTCCAGGCAGCGCTTGCAAATCCGAACGGCACGATTACTTCGAATGTTGACGGCTCGAGAATGCTGATTGCTTACAGAACCGATCCGCAGACCGGATGGATTATTTTAGTGGGCGCGAACTACACGGCACTGCTATCGAACGCGATTAAGTCCACGGCATTTATCTTAGGTCTTTCCGTCATCCTCCTGTTGGGCGCGGGCGCCATCGGCTACATGATGTCCGGCAAGATTGCGCGTCCGATTCTGGCGGTTTCCGACAAGGCCTTAAAGGCTGCGGAAGGAGATCTCAATCAGGAGAATCTCAACATGCAGTCCGAGACCGAGATCGGCGCGATGGCGGATGCCTTTGATGACATGACGCAGAAATTTGCGGGCGTTATCCATCAGACGAGAGACGCGGCGGGCGCCTTGAAGGATGAGAGCGATAACCTCTCGAATTCCGCACAGCGTGCGTCCGAAGCTGCGGAGCAGGTCTCCAATGCGGTCTCCGATATTTCCAAGGGCGCTGCAAGCCAGGCGGAGAGCGTGCAGGGCGCGGCGATGAACGCGGATGACATCGGTCAGGACATCGACAACATTTCCGGCAACGCGGAACGCTTAGACACCTCCTCCGCGGAAATGAAGAAGGCATGTGACGCGGCGATGAGCGCGTTGAACCAGTTGATTCAAAAGAGTGACGAGGTCACGGCGTCCGTTGCGGAAATCGGTGACACGATTAACAGCACGAACTCTTCTGCGCAGCAGATCTCGCAGTTCACGGACGCGATTGCAAGCATCGCGAGCCAGACAAACCTGCTCTCCCTGAACGCTTCCATCGAGGCGGCAAGAGCGGGCGAGGCGGGCAAGGGCTTCGCGGTCGTCGCG
>JAFSRL010000097.1 GCA_017446125.1 Lachnospiraceae bacterium | reverse complement strand
TTGCGCCGAAGGACCTGTAAAATCCGGTCAAAGGCGGAGGCGTGCTCGATGGCGTGGTACTCTAAGAAAATGAAGCTCTTTGCGCCCTCAAGCGCCTCAATCTGGGCGTTCAGCCCCAAAATTGCCTCCGGATAGAAGGTGACCGCGGTGTTGCCATACATGGGAAAGCCCGCGTTTTCGTAGATGTAGTGCGCCATGTTTGCCGCCGCGACGTTGTTTTCCTTCAATTCCAGATAGATGGACTTGTCCTTGGGAAGTGTTCCCTTCAAACGGGAATCGATTTCCTCGAACCGCTTGCGCATGCCCTTTGTTGCGCCCTCGCGCCCGTAGAAGGCGTATAAAAAGAGTCCCACGAAGGGGACGGAAATGATGAGCATAATCCACGGGAGCTTGATGGCGGAGTTCGTCTGGCGCCCGTAGATGGCAAGCGCGACGATCAATGCCAGAAGGTTCATGACCTGCGCAATCCATGCCGCGTACGAGGACAGCCGAAAGAGCAAAAGGAAAATCCAGGACAGCTGAATCGCGAGACCGATGCCGATCAAAAGAATCCGGCCCGCGCTGTTCTTGACGTTGGTCTTCTGCTCGGTTCTTAAATGACGCTTTTTTAATGCCTGTTCAGCCAAAAAGAATCCCCCGTACCGGATGCAATGCCGTTAACAGAATCTGTCCGAAGACGACGCAGGCAATGAACTCGCCCACACCCACGGAAAGCCCCAGAATCACAAGCCCGCCCGGCGCCCCGTATGCGTAGGTCAAAACGAAGGGGATAATGAGCGCGTTCGAAACGACCGGGCAAAAGGAGACGAGCAGGCGGTTCACGAAGGGGCGTCCCTCCGGAAAATTGCTCTTTGCAATATGAAAGGAAGCATACGCCGCAATGGCGGTCGCCAGGGTCCCGAAGATGATGTCCGGCAGGGGCGAGCCCAGGATCGTGTTGGACAACAGACAGCCGATGATGAGCCCCGGGATGGCGGCGGGCGTATAATATGGAAGCACCGTCAAGCATTCCGAAAAACGCACCTGGATGGCGCCGCTGGCAAGGTCAAACCCCGCTGCAACCAGGGTCAGCGCAATATATAGTGAGGCAATCATGGCGGACTGTACAATACTTTGTGTTTTCATAAAAAAATTTTCCCTTTCTTCTGGTTGCTATAATACCACAGTTTATGCGGCTTTTCAAGGGTGGTGCGCCGCAAACCCACACTATATCTATGTTTGAAAAGACTTGACACCACAACATATTGTGGATTATAATGGATAGCGTAGGGTTTTCGTTTATACAAATTTTAGACGGATTATCGTAAATTTTCGACAGAACATTGAAAGTGACCAAGTGAGTCAATCATGAGCAAGATACGGATCGCGGGCTATGTCAAGCATTCGATGGTGAATGGACCCGGTGTCCGGTTTGTCCTTTTCACACAAGGGTGTCCGCATTTCTGTCACGGGTGTCAGAATCCGGAAACCTGGTCGATGCAAGGGGGCGAGGAATGGGAGACAAGCGACATCGTCGCCCTGGTGAAACAGACCGGATATCTTGACGGTTTTACGTTCTCAGGTGGGGACCCGCTTGCGCAGTCGGGGAGCTGTTTGTTGATTGCGCAGGCGCTCAGGGAGGAAAAACACATAGATCTCTGGCTTTATACCGGCTACACCTTTGAAGAGGTGTGGGCCGGTGCGGCCGGGGAGGATGCGAAAAAACTCCTGCAATACATTGACGTCTTAGTGGACGGCAGGTATGAGGAAGGCCTAAAGGCAATAGAGGGGAATTGTTTATACAGGGGCAGCACGAATCAGCGGCTCATTGATGTACCAAAGAGTTTGCAACAGGGGACGGCAGTCGAATTCGTGCTTTGAAACACGCACAACGATTGTTTTTGCCGGACGGGGCCGGTAAAAACACACAACGGAGGTTGAGGAGTATGAGTAAGAACACGACGTTTAAGAATGTCATCAAGCGGGACGGCGCAAACGAACCGTACGACATCGCGAAGATCGAGAACGCGGTCGCGAAGGCGTTCGTCGCAACCGGCGAGGTTCCTGCGAGAGAGATTTCCGCGGTGGCGCGCGCAGCCGCGTTGATGGCTCAGACGTCACTTTTGGACACGGACATTGTTGCACCGACGGTCGAACAGATTCAGGACCAGGTGGAAGCTTCCATCATGCGGATGGGGCATGTGGAAACCGCGAAGGCTTACATCTTATACCGTAAGCAGCACGAGAAAATCCGTGACACGAAGGAAACGTTACTTGATTATAAGAAACTGATTGACGGCTACATCGGCACGGAAAAAGACTGGCGCGTGAAGGAAAACTCCACCGTCACCCTTTCCGTGGGCGGCCTCATTCTTTCCAACTCCGGCGCGGTCAGCGCAAACTACTGGCTCTCTGAAGTCTATGATGACGAAATCGCGGAAGCGCACCGCAAGTGCTTCATTCACTTACATGACTTATCCATGCTCACCGGGTATTGCGCCGGCTGGAGCTTAAAGCAACTGATTAAAGAAGGTTTGGGCGGCGTTCCGGGGCGCATGAGTTCCGCACCGGCAAGACACCTCTCCACGCTCTGCAACCAGATGGTGAACTTTTTGGGCATCATGCAGAACGAGTGGGCGGGCGCGCAGGCCTTCTCCTCCTTCGATACCTACCTTGCACCCTTCGTTAAGATTGACGAGCTTCCGTATCACGAGGTGAAGCAGTGCGTGCAGTCCTTCATTTACGGCGTCAATACACCGTCCCGCTGGGGCACACAGGCACCGTTTACGAATGTCACGCTCGACTGGACCGTGCCGGAAGACATGGTCGACATGCCGGCAATCGTGGGCGGCGAAGAGATGGAGTTCACCTACGGCGAGTGCAAGGAAGAGATGGACATGATCAACAAGGCCTTCATCGAGATCATGATCGAGGGCGACGCGAATGGCCGCGGCTTCCAGTACCCGATCCCGACCTACTCCATCACGGAGGACTTTGACTGGTCCGAAACGGAGAATAACAAGCTTCTCTTTGAGATGACCGCCAAATACGGCACGCCGTATTTCTCGAACTATCTCAATTCCGACATGAAGCCGTCGGATGTCCGCAGCATGTGCTGCCGCCTGCGCCTGGATCTGCGCGAGCTGAGAAAGAAGAGCGGCGGTTTCTTTGGCAGCGGCGAGTCCACCGGCTCCATCGGTGTCGTGACACTCAACATCCCGCGCATCGCCTATCTGTCAAAGAGCGAGGAAG
>JAFSRL010000096.1 GCA_017446125.1 Lachnospiraceae bacterium | reverse complement strand
GATCCTGCAGAAACTCCGTATGTTCAAAATCATCGGAATACACGATGTTGGTCTCTCTTGTCATACTTAAGTTTTCAATCGATAGCGCGACGAGCTTCTTTTTGTTGATTTCGTCCATGCAGGCGCTCTTGGGCAGAACCGAAACTCCCATCTCACGCCGGATCAGATCCTTTATCGTCGCGATGTTGTCGATCTCCATCACGATGTTGAATTCCCCGATGTGCATGTTATTCGTTTCAAGCGCCGCTTCAAACAAGGATCTCGTGTCAGACCTCGGGCGCCGTAAGATCAGCTTCTCCTTATGGAGCTCCGCAATAGTAATCATGCTCTTGTCCGCCAGGTAGTGCGTGGGCGGAACCGCAAGAATCAGACAATCCGTGTCAAGGAGCATGTAGTTGAATTTCGGGCCGGCATTCCTGCCCTCGATGATTGCAAAATCCAGCTCGAAGTTATGAAGCATCGTCGTAAGGTTTTCCGTCGTGTCCGTGTGAATCCGGATGGTAACCCCCACATCATCCGAATTCGCATAAGCGGCAAGCGCTTCCACGATTGCGTTGGATGCCGCCGTATGCGTGATGCCCACGGTTAACGATGTGATTTTCGTCTTTAAATTCTCGAGCGCCTGCACCATGTTGTGTTGCACGCTCATCATGCGGCGCGCGTACTTCACCACCGTTCTGCCTTCCTTGGTCAGCTTCAGCTCCCCGCGTGCACGCTCAAACAGCTTGACATTCAGTTCCTCCTCAAGCGCATGCATGTGCTGGCTTACCGCCGGCTGGGACAAAGAAAGCTCCGCGGCAGCCTTCGTGTAGCTGCCGGTTTCCACAATTTTAATCAGTGAAATGAGTTTTTGATCAATCATGCCGCCTTTAACCTTGCCTTTCCCTCAATTGTAACATAAGACGCCGCCTCCTTACGCGCCGCCTTAAGAAACCTGATTGCCATGACGAGTGCAACACCGCAGCACACAATGTCTGCGGCCGGTGTCGCAAGCACCACCCCCGTCGCACGGAAAAACCTCTGCAAAAGAAACATCAGCGGAATATCCACGATTCCCTTTCTTAAGATTGCCAGAATAAAGCTTCGCGCGCTCTTCCCCACCGCCTGAAATGCGGAAATATACGTATAAGCGAAGGCGGAGAACGGTGCGCCCACACACAGAATTCGCAAAAACAAAGCACCTGCCTCCTTCGATGCGGAAGCATGCCGGATAAAGAGTCCCACAAGCTGCGGCGCCGCCAAAAGACAGACTCCCATACAGGAAAGCGCCGTTGTAACCGCAAGGATGGTTGCGTAATGAATCGCCCGGCACATCCTTTTTTTATCACCCGCGGCATAATTGAACGCAATGAGCGGCAGCGCACCCTGTGTGATTCCGCGTACGATTGAGTGCGCCATCATATTCACCTTTTTCGCGACACCGACACCGGCCTGTAATTCCGTTCCGTAAAACGAAAGCTGTTTATCCAGCACCGCGTACGAGATGTTTTCAAACAGTGTCATGACACAGGCCGGAATTCCCGCCGTAAGTACTTCCAAAGGAATCTCGCCGAAGAGACGATTCCGTTTCAGCTTGAATCTTAAGTTGCTCTTCTCCCTGCCACGCACCGCGATTACGATTGCAAAAAACAGTAAAGAACACAGGTTGGAAAGCGCTGTCGCAATCGCCGCCCCTAAGACCTCGTTCCCCGCAGGCAGGACATAAAACATAAAGAGCGGATCCAGCGCGATATTGCATACACCGCCCATCGATATCCCAAAGGACGCGATGATTGAATGTCCCTCCGCGCGCAACAGATGGGATAATGTAATCGAGAGGGAAGATGCGATCCCGCCGAGTACAACAGTTACAAGAAGGTAACGGATCGCATAGGCATGGACGTTCCCGTCTGTTGCGCCCAAAAGGTTTAAAAACGGATGTCGCAGAAGAAATACCCCTGCCGTGTAAATGAACGTGGAAAAAATGGTACCCCAGAACGCGAAATCACTTGCGCGGTGTGCGCGCTTCAAATCCTTCGCTCCCAAACTTCGTGCCATCACGCTTGCACCGCCGATGCCGAAGAGATTCGCAATCGCGGACAAGAACATGAAGGCCGGCATGCAGACGGTCACGGCGCTTAACATTGCGTCGTTCCCCCGCATGCCGATAAAGAAGGCGTCCGCCATATTGTAAACGACCAGAATCATCTGTCCGATGATTGTCGGAAACGCCAGCTTCAAAAGGGCGCGCATCACGGGCGTTCTCGCAAAAACTTCCTGTTCCTTTTGCAGTTTTTCTTCTTGTGTTTCTGTCTTCATGCCCCCATCTTATACCCTTTTCTTCATAAGCACAAATTAAAATTATTCGCAGTGTTGATAAGAAACTCTTATATTATCATTTCAGGCAACGAAAAAACGCGGTTTTTCCGCGTCTTTTCAAAATGATGGCCAAAAACAGCCATAAGATATTCTTATAAATCAAACAGGAAGTCTAATCTTTATTTTGCCACAATGTTCACGATTTTGCCGGGGACATAGATTTCTTTGACAATGCTGCCCGTAAGACGCTCGCCCAGCATTTCTTTGGCCTGCCCGATGGCATCATCTTTGCTGATGTCCGCAGCCACGGTAATCGTTCCGCGCATCTTGCCATTTACCTGCACTGCGATCTCGATCGTATCCTCCTTCATCAGAGCCTCGTCATACACCGGCCAGGTCGCGTGGAAGACGGATTCCGTACCGCCTAAGCGCTCCCACAGCTCCTCCGCGATGTGCGGGGCAAAGGGCGCAATCAGTTGCACAAACGCTTTCAGGGTTTCCTTATCGACACCGCCCGCGGCGGAAAGCTCCAAGAGCTTATTGTTAAATTCCATAAATCCGCTCACCACGGTGTTCAAGCCGAAGTTATTCAACCTTGTCGTCACCGTATGGATGAGCTGGTGACGGATACGGGTAAGCTCCTCCGTTTCTGTGACCTCACGGTCAAGGTTTTCATTGACCAGTCTCCAGAAGCGCGTCAGGAAACGGAAGACACCGTCGATGCCGCGGTCGTCCCACTCGGAATCCAGCTCCGGAGGTCCGACAAACATCTCATACAGGCGCAGCGCGTCGCAGCCGTAGTCGCGGATAAGGTCGTCCGGGGAAACAACATTGCCCATGGACTTTCTCATCTTGACACCGTTCTTACCGGTGATCATGCCCTGGTTGAAGAGCTTCGTAAACGGCTCCTCAAACCCGACCACGCCGATGTCATAGAGGAACTTCGTCCAGAACCGCGAGTACAGAAGGTGCAGCACCGCGTGCTCAACGCCGCCGATGTACATATCGACAGGCAAAAGCGCGTCCGCCTTCTCTCGGTTCACAAGCTCCTTGTCATTGTTCACATCGATGTACCGCAGGAAGTACCAACTGGAACCCGCCCACTGCGGCATCGTATTCGTCTCACGCTTGGCCGCCTTGCCGCACTTCGGGCACTGACAATTTACCCAACTCTCAATCGCCGCCAAGGGGGACTCGCCGGTGCCTGTCGGTTCATACTTATCAACCTTGGGCAGCATCAGCGGCAGCTCCTCATCCGGTACCACAACCGGTCCGCAATCGGGACAGTGCACAATCGGGATGGGCTCCCCCCAGTAGCGCTGTCTCGAGAAGACCCAGTCACGCAGCTTATAATTGACCTTCTTTTCACCGAGGCCCTTCGCCGCGATCATATCGGGCGCCTTGACCTTAAGCTCCGCGCTCTCCATGCCGTTCCACTCGCCCGAGTTGATCATCGTCCCCGCCGCGTCCGTGTAGGCCTCCTGCATGTCAGAGATCTCAACGCCGTCTTTGGCGATGACCTGTACGATCTTTAAGCCGAACTTTTTCGCAAACTCAAAGTCGCGGTCATCATGCGCCGGCACGCACATGATGGCGCCGGTGCCGTAGTCCGCAAGCACATAGTCCGCGAGCCAAATCGGAATCTTTTCGTTGTTCAGCGGATTGATTGCGTAGGAGCCGGTAAAGACACCGGTCTTTTCCTTATCCTGCAAGCGGTCAACATTCGACTTGTTCAACGCGTCCTTGATGTATTTTTCAACCGCGTCCTTTTGATCGGCAGTGGCAAGCTTTTCCGCAAGCTTATGCTCGGGCGCCAGCACCATAAAGGTCGCGCCAAAGAGCGTATCGGGACGCGTCGTGTAAACGCGGATCACATCCTCATGACCTTCCACCATGAAATCGACCTCCGCGCCGTAGCTCTTGCCGATCCAGTCGGTCTGCATATTCTTGACCTTCTCCGGCCAGTCAAGCTTATCGAGGTCGTTCAAAAGCCTGTCCGCGTAGGCGGTGATTTTTAACATCCACTGATTTAAATTCTTCTTGGTCACCTCCGTGTGGCAGCGCTCACACTTGCCGTCGACGACCTCCTCATTGGCCAGGCCCGTCTTGCACGAAGGGCACCAGTTGATGGGCATCTCCTTCTGGTACGCAAGCCCCTTTTCGAACATCCTGGCAAAGATCCACTGCGTCCACTTAAAGAACCTGGGATCCGTCGTGTTCAGCTCCATGTCCCAGTCGTAGATCGCGCCGATCTGCTTAATCTGTTTTTTGATATTCGCGACATTCTCCGCGGTCGAGATCTCCGGATGGATGCCGTGCTGGATCGCATAGTTTTCCGCGGGCAGGCCAAAGGCGTCCCAGCCCATCGGATGGATCACGTACTTGCCGTCCTTCATCATCTGGTAGCGGCTCCATACGTCAGAAATAACGTAGCCTCTCCAGTGACCGACATGCAGTCCGGAACCCGAGGGATACGGGAACATGTCGAGGCAATAATACTTTTCCTTCTTGCCGTCATTGACGTTGACCGGGTGCTCTTCCCAGCGCTTGCGCCACTTCTCCTCGATTTCTGCGTGATTGAAAGGTTCTGTTTGCTTATTCGTTGCTGCCACGGTGTTTCTCCTTATATCTATATAAAGATTTGTGTGTCAAATGCAGTGTATCACTGTTTTGATTTTAACGTATCTATTATATCCTATCCTGTCAAGAAAAGTGAGTCAGGGGGACGGGTACACTGACTCACTTGGCGGTGACAAAAGGGACAGGTTCATAATGTCACCATGGAAAGCTGGTGACATTTGGACCTGTCCCTTATTGTCACCTACTCTCCCTCAGCTCCAAGAATAATAATTCCAATCACCGCCAGTACGATCACCGCGTACTGCTTCCAGGTCAGCTTTTCTTTTAAGAAGATCCTCGCCCACAGAATCGAAAACACGCAGTAGGACGAGATCAGCGGCGCCGAAGCAATCGGGTTCGCCCCCAGCGCAAAGATATACGCATACTGCCCCGCGGTTTCACAGATACCGGCAAGGAGCTTGGGGCGTTCTTTTGCGATCACGATCCTTTCCCCGCGATAAAACCGCACGTAGAAAAACGAGAGCACGCCGAGGATGAAGAAGGTGTACTCATACGCGATGTTCGCGGAATCCTCACTGATGAAGTTGTCGAGCACATACGCATCCGCAAAGGTGCCCAGACCGTCGATGATGCAGTAGAGGATGCTGAAAAAAATTGCAAGCCAGGGAAGTTGTTGGATTGCTGCCGAGGCGGAGTGAGT
>JAFSRL010000095.1 GCA_017446125.1 Lachnospiraceae bacterium | reverse complement strand
TGGCGGGCATGGGCGGCGCGTTCATGTACATGAAAGGAATAGTGGACCTCGGCCAGATCTCCTCGTTCGTACTGTACAGCCGCAAATTCAGCGGCCCCATCAATGAGATCGCGAACATCATCAACGAGATCTACAGCGCCCTGGCGGCTGCGGAGCGTGTGTTCGCGCTTCTGGATTCGCCGGAAGAGGTCAAGGACATTTACGGCGCAGAAGACCTCGTGAACGCGGAGGGCGACGTGGAGATCCGCGACGTGAGCTTCGGCTACGTCCCCGAAAAGACGGTCCTCCACAACCTGAACTTAAAGGCAAATCCGGGCGAAACGATCGCCGTGGTAGGCCCCACCGGCGCAGGCAAAACCACCATCATCAACCTGCTCATGCGCTTCTACGACCCGGACTCCGGGGAGATCCGCGTGGACGGGAAGAACGTCACGGACTACACCATGGCGTCGCTTCGGCGGAACTACTCCATGGTCCTCCAGGACACGTGGCTCTTCCGCGGCACCATCTATGAGAACATCGCCTACGGCAAGGAAGGTGCGACGATGGACGAAGTGGTTGAAGCTGCGAAGGCCGCCCACATCCACAACTACATCATGCGGCTCGCGGACGGCTACAACACGGTCATCACAGAGGACGGCGGCAACATCAGTAAAGGCCAGAAGCAGCTCTTAACCATCGCCCGCGCGATGCTCTACAACACGAACATGCTCATCCTGGACGAGGCCACCTCGAATGTCAATACCAACACGGAGCGCCGCGTGCAGCGTGCCATGCGGAGCCTGATGGCCGGCAAGACCAGCTTCGTGATCGCGCACCGCCTGTCAACCATCCAGAACGCGGACCACATCCTGGTGCTGAATTACGGCGACGTGGTGGAGCAGGGGACGCATGAGGAGCTGATGGCGCGGAAGGGGTTCTATTATAAGATGTATGCGAGTCAGTTTGAATAAAAACAGCACACAGTAAAATGACGAGGTCCCGGTTCAGGGCATTTATGCACTGAGAAGGGGCCTCGTTATTTTACGGCGTGGACAAGGCGCGAAGCGACTCTGTCCGCGCACATGAGGAATGCGCGGCATTCCGAATGGGTGTGCGTGGGTCGACCTCATCCGTTCAACAAATTTTCACTAATTTTTGATTGTAACTTTCCGCACACGCATGTATACTAAAAGTAACCTTATACAGGCGCATTAAACAACAGAAAGGAAACCACGATGAGTAAGAAATTCGAAAAGCTTGAGAAACTTGCGGCAAAGGGAAAAGGATCTGCTATTGTTCGGTTCATTAAGAGCAAGGATCCTGAAGTCGTAAAAGATGCTATCGCAGCGCTTGGCAAGTGCGGCGGCGAAGATGCCATCAACGCACTGACCGGCCTCTCGAACAGCTCGATCAAAGACCTTCGTATTGCAGCCATCAACGCACTGGGCAAGTGCGGCGGTTCCTACAACACGACCCTGTTCTCTCATGATCTTTCGACCGAGAAGGATCCTGAGGTTCTCGAGGCTATCAAATCTGCGCTGGGCGAGATCCGCACGCGTATTAAGACTGAGTAAGAGGAGCAGCTTTCCGGAGAACTATCCAAAAAGCAGGCCGGCCCATATTTTCGGGTCGGCCTGCTTTTTGTTTTCTCACTTTATCACTCCGTAGATCGTCCGGATGGCGGCCTCGTAATCTTCTTCCGGCACGCCGAT
>JAFSRL010000094.1 GCA_017446125.1 Lachnospiraceae bacterium | reverse complement strand
GTTACATTATCATAATTTAAAATCCCTTCATAAATCAGCGCCTTCTCCGTAATCAGGTGCGCCACATGCGTCCCCTTGATTCCGTTCCAGTAGGCGTAGAGCAGGTTCATGAAGGTGTCTTCCACCTGCTCGCAATCCCCTAATTTCACATTCCGTTCTTCGGCAAGCCGCCTGATGACCTCAATCTTTTCCTTGTCATCGCGAACCGTCAGCACGGATTCAAACAGTCCGTCATAATGAATGCGGACGAATTTTTCCTTCGCCGTAATCTCATCCTCTGAATTGATTCTGGATAAAACAAAGAGTGTCGCGCCTTCGCTTTTTAATTTGCGCGCATAGGCGCGTACCGGAATCACGGGTTCGCAATACCGGTACGCATCCTCTTTCTCGCGGGCACAATACTTCAGCCAACCTTCCTCGGTGAGCCCTAAGTTTAATGTTCCGTCTTCCTGTTTAAAGTACGGCGCCGAAAGCGTTCCGTCGACGTCAAAAAAAGCAAGCTTCGTCATGGTGAAAGGCTACTAATGGTTTACGCCAGCGCAGCCGTGATAATTGCCATGGAGTAAACCTCCTGACCGTTACAGCCACGGGACAGATCGTTGATCGGTGCGTTCAATCCTAAGAGAATGGGACCGTACGCATCAAAGCCGCCTAAGCGCTGTGCAATCTTATAGCCGATGTTCCCCGCATTGATGTCCGGGAAAATAAACGTATTGCAGTTACCGGCAAACTGATCCGTCGGGAACTTGGTTCTTGCGACACGCGGGGAAACCGCCGCGTCAAACTGGATCTCGCCGTCCACGATGTTCAACTGCGGATACTGTTCAATCGTCTTCTTGCAGGCATTGCGCATCTTGTCGACATCCTCACCGCTGCCGGAACCGTTCGAGGAATAGCTTAAGAACGCAATCTTCGGGTCGACGCCGAAGATTTCGGCGCACGCCGCTACTTCAGATGCAATTTCGACCAGCTCGTCCTCCGTGGGCTTGATGTTGATTGCGCAGTCACCCATCGCAAGCACCGTGTCTTCTTCGCTGACGTCGGGACGGACCATGATGAAGCAGCTCGACACAATCTTGTTGCCGGGCTTCGTCTTGATCAACTGCAGCGCGGGACGCACGGTGTCTGCGGTCGAATAGGTGGCGCCGCCCAAAAGCGCGTCCGCAACGCCCATCTTGACGAGCATCGTTCCGAAGTAATTCGCACTCTGCAGTGTCTTTAACGCCTCTTCCTTCGTCACGCCCTTCGACTTTCTGAGCTCGCAGAACATGTCAACCATCTCGTCCATGCGGTCGTAATTCTTGGGCGAAACGATCTGCGCGCCGCGGATGTTATAACCGCTTTCTTCCGATGCCTTCATGACCTCGTCTTCCTCGCCCACAAGAATGGGGGTTAAGAAATTACCGGCAAGCAGACGGGACGACGCCTCGAGAATGCGCGCGTCCGTGCCTTCCGTAAAGACAATCGTCTTCGGGTCCTGTTTTAACATTTCAATTAATTGTCCAAAACCAGCCATACCTTCTCCTTCTGTACAAATAATTCGCATGAATCAAATTGATAACTACGTTTCTTATCATACCATAAATGGGGATGATATGAAAAGAAATTACATATTAAGCGAGGCAATCCAGGTTCGAAAACGCTTCCGCTCGAGCAGCTATATCCAGCTCGAAACGCTTCTCGTTCCTCGCTGGATTTGCTCACGCAATAAAGGCAACAAAAAAAGAGTGGATCCATGCAAGCATGTCCACTCTTTTTTGTTACCTTTGCTGCTCTCGCTTAATATCCAAACTCTTGCGCCCAATACCACTTGTTGTCCGCGGTTCTGCTGATGGCGATGCCGCAGCTCTTGAAGTCCGCTGCCATGATGTTCGCCTTGTGCGACGGAGAGTTCATCCATGCCGCCACAACGGAGTCTGCGGAGTTATAAAGCTTCGCGAGGTTCTCGCCGTACTGTACGGTCGAGTCCACGGTCCACCAGTCCGTTCCGTTCGGTCTCGTGTGAGAGAAGGAGGTCTGAATCTCCGTCGCTCTGACCATCGCCGCCTGTGCCAGACGGTCGCTCCAGGCCAGGGCACTCAATCCCGCGGAAGCTCTCTGGGTATTCACCAGTGCAAGCGCTGCGCTTGCCGCATCCAAAGAATCACTGGAAGGTGTTGCCTGGAACACCAACGCAATTGCATTGTCGTCAATATAGGTCTCGCCGGCGCCGACTCCCTTGCCACGCATCGCAGCAACATCGTCTACCGCTGCCTTGGTTGCGCCACATGCCGCCGTGCCGATGACAAGTGCCCCACACAACAGCGCTGCTGCAATTCTTTTGATCTTCTTCCTCATAACAATCACCCTCTCTATCACGCTGTAAAACGCAATATTCTTCGGTCTACTGTTTCTCTGTTATCATAATACACTATAACTTTGAAAAAATCAAGTAATTTTATGATTATTTTATGATATTTCTAACAATATTTTTTCGTAAATTTGTGTACGAAATATCATTTTTAAAGATGCCTGCCGCTTTCACGGCAGGCACCTTACCCATACGAATACCTTTTCCAAAGAAGACTGACTTAGCCGAGCTTACCCTTGGTATCCGCAGGATCCGTAGAGATCATATCCCTGGAATCGACAATCGCCTGTGCGAGGTCATCGAGTTCCTTCGCCTTATCCTTCTGCAAGGTCGAAGCAAGGGACAGACGCTCATTCAAGATCGTCATGTGCTTTAAGTTGTCCTCGATGAACTTCTGCATCAGGTCACCGGACTTGCAGGCCCAGGTGCCGTTCTCAACGATCGCAACCACACGGTTCTGCAGATTCAAGAGCTTCATCTCCTCTAAGAAGTTCAGCATGACCGGGTAGATGTTCAGGTTGTAGGTCACGGACGCAAACACGATGTGCGAGTACTTGAACGCATCGGCGATCAGGTAAGACACGTGCGTGCGGGATACGTCGTAAACCTTAACGTTCGTCCAGCCCTTTTCACAGATCTTGCTGGCAAGACACTGTGCCGCATTCTCCGTGCCGCCGTACATGGAAGCGTAGACAATCATGACACCCTTCTCTTCCGGCGTGTAGGTGGACCAGTGATGATACTTATCAATTAAGAACATCAAATCCGTGTGCCAAATGAGGCCGTGCAGCGGGCAGATAATCTTGATCTTGTCGAGCACGGTCGCCGCCTTGCCCAGGATTAACTGGATGTGCGGGCCGTAACGGCCGACGATGTTGCAGAGATATCTGCGTGCCTCATCGAGCCAGTCGCGCTCATAGTTGACGTCGTCGTTCCACAGCTTGCCGTCGAGGGCGATGAAGGAACCGAACGCGTCCGCGGAGAACAGAACGCCGTTCGTGACGTCGAGGGTAACCATAACCTCCGGCCAGTGCACCATGGGTGCCTGCACGAATGCCATCGTGTGATCGCCGATCTGTAAGGTGTCGCCTTCCTTGACCTGGATCTTTTCGTGACCGTCGATCTTGTAGCCGAACTGATGCATCATCATGAAGGCCTTCTCGGTCGCGACAACCTTGCACTTGGGATAGCGCACGAACAGTTCCCACATGGAGGAGCAGTGGTCGGGCTCTAAGTGGTTACAGATAAAGTAGTCAAGCTCTCTGCCGTTCAGGCAGTGCTCGATGTTTTCAATGTACTCTCTCGTGATGGACCAGTCCACCGCGTCGAATACGCAGGTCTCCTTATCCAACAGGATGTAGGAGTTGTAGGATACGCCCTGCGGAATCGGATGAATATTCTCGAACAGGTGCGTTCTGTGATCGTTACCGCCGATCCAGTATAAATTTTCTGTTACTTCTCTTACGCAATACATATTCTTCCTCCTCTCTTCTTACAGACCTCTGTGCGTTGTCTCAATGAAGTTCTCCTTCGGTTCCGCGCACTCAGGGCATACCCAGTCTTCCGGGAGATCCTTGAACAGCGTGCCGGGAGCGATATCCGCTTCTTCATCACCGATTTCCGGTACGTACTCGAATGCGCAGCCGTTACATACCATGCGCGGTCCGATCGGTTCGGGCTTCGGAGGAAGAGGTCTCTTCATCTTAACCATCGGCGGAGCCGGGTTCTTCTTCTCGGTGCCTAACGCTTCCGTTAAGAGCGGAAGGATTTCATTGACATCACCGATGATACCGTAGTCGCAGTTCTTGAAGATCGGCGCATTGCCGTTCTTGTTGATCGCGACGATGGTGGATGCATCCTTGATGCCCTTTAAGTGCTGCTTCGCACCGGAGATACCGCAAGCGATGTAGAGGTTGCCGGTGAACTTCTGACCGGACATACCAACGTAGCGGACAAGCGGTACATACTGTAAGGTTTCCGCAACCGGTCTCGAGGAACCAATCGCAGCACCGGCAGCCTGTGCCAGGTTCTCAATCAGCTTCATGTTCGCCTTGTCGCCGATACCCTTACCGGCGGAAACAACACGCTCCGCCTCTGCAATCGGTGTATCCGCAGCGATACCGACGCTGAAGTCATAACCGTCCGCCTTCAGGGCAGCAACGAGTTCGCTGACCTTCGCCTTCGCATCGCCTTCGCGGAAGATGCGCAGCTTACGTACGCCGGTCACAGCCGCGGGCTTCTTCGCAACGCTTCTCGAGCCGCCTGCCGCAGCGGGCTTGCCGATCTTGCCAAGTAAGTGTGCGCCGATAACAACGCGCTGCACTTCGTTCGTGCCTTCGTAGATTGTCGTAATCTTCGCATCGCGGTATGCGCGCTCGACTTCCATACCCTTTAAGAAGCCGGAACCGCCGTGGATCTGTAACGCGTCGTTGACAACCTCAAGCGCTCTGTCGGAAGCATACATCTTCGCCATTGCCGCTTCCATGCTGTACGCTTCGTGGTGCTCCTTCAACTCCGCCGCGGAGTAAACAAGGAAACGTGCCGCACGCAGCTTCGTCGCCATGTCCGCAAGCTTGAAGGAGATGCCCTGGTTCACGCCGATGGGCTGACCGAACTGTTCGCGCTCCTTCGCATATTCCAATGCGTGCTCGAACGCACCCTGTGCGATACCGAGTGCCTGCGCCGCGATACCGATACGGCCGCCGTCGAGGGTCGCCATCGCGATCTTGAAGCCCTGGCCTTCCTTGCCCAGAAGGTTTTCCTTCGGAACCTTGACATCGTTGAAGATCAGTTCCGCCGTCGAGGAGGAACGGATACCTAATTTATCGTAATGATCACCGAAATCGAATCCCGGCCAGCCCTTTTCCACGATGAATGCGGAAATGCCGCGCGTACCGATATCGGGAGTGGTCACTGCAAAGACAACGTAGGTGTCTGCCTTCGGCGCGTTCGTGATAAAAATCTTGCCGCCGTTCAACAGATAGTGGTCACCCTTGTCAACCGCTGTGGTTTCCGTGCCGCCTGCATCGGAACCCGCATTTTCTTCGGTCAGGCCGAAGGCGCCGATCTTCTCACCCTTCGCGAGGGGAACAAGATACTTCTTCTTCTGCTCTTCGGTACCGAACGCCGCGATCGGATATGCGCCTAAGGATGTGTGTGCGGACAGGATAACGCCTGCGCCGCCGTCGACTCTCGCAAGCTCCTCGACCGCGATCGCATAGCTGATCACATCAAGGCCCGCGCCGCCGTATTCCTTCGGATACGGAATACCCATCCAGCCGTTGGTGCCCATTTCCTTCACCTGCTTGTCGGGGAATTCATTCTGCTGATCTAAAGAGAATGCAATCGGTGCAATTTCTTTCTCAGCAAATGCTCGGACTTTCGCACGGAGTTCTTCGTGCGCTGCTGTGGTTTGAAACAACATTTCTCCTACCTCCTTCTTGGTTTCGTTTTTCTTGCTGCTTTCGTTGCTGCTTGTGCTTGCTACTTCCTTGGTCTGCGGGCTCGCCGCCGCTTCCGCCTTGGGTGCGGGTTGCGCCTGTTGCACAGGCTCTTTCGCTTCCGGCTTCTTTGCTTCCGGTGCCGCCTGCGGTGTTACAGGAGCGGCAGCCTTTTGCACTTCCTTCTCAGGAGCCTTGGGCGCGGCGGGTTGCTTCGCCTGCTTTGGTGGTTCATTCGAAGCTTTCTTCTTATTAAACAAACCCATACGATGCATTACCCCCTTTGCTTAATATGAATATTTTTTTAAGAGCGTTCGTTTTTTCAAAGAGTCGAAGCAGCAAAACGCAGCAGGATTTTGTGTTTCGCCTTCGTAAAAGCGAGTCTCTTGAGCACGTATTGTTTCGTCAGTCCAAAATCAATTCCGCAAGCGAATGTGATCTTAATTCCTTGTCGATTCCGCTCTCAATGACCGCAAGCTTTCTGTGTACGTTGCAGCCGTCGTTGTCCTCGCGGTAAGGACAGTCAAAATCCGGATCCATGCATTGAATCAGGGTGTTGCGTTTGCTGTCAATGATGCCAATCAGGTCATACAGGTTGATTCTGCTTAGGTCGGTGCTTAGCTTGCAGCCGCCCTTCGCACCGCGCGTTGCCTCAATCAGATTCGCCTTCGTAAGCTTCTGCAGAATCTTGTAAGCAAACTGCTTCGGAATCAATTCCTTTTCCGTAATCTCGCTGATGGAATACCGCTCGCCGTCGCGCAGCGCCCTGAGTATTCGTAATGCGTAGTCCGTTTCCCTTGTCACAATCATGGTTCACACCCCTCGATTTGGTGAAAATGCTTAAATACCCCTCTGAAAAACGCCTAAAACAGTGAAATGTAGCTACATCATAATAAATGTGACTATATTTGTCAAGTATTTTTTTGATATTTTTTGTCAAGAATTTGTGAATTTTTTGTAACCACCTGTTTTTTGGCGAAAACAGAGCATTTTATGATATGATAAACGAATGAAAAAGAATGCGTCTGTCACCTTCAAAGAAGCATGCGAGCGGCTTAAGATTTCCGGCGCCACCCTGCGCAACTGGATTAAGCTCGAAAAAATCACCGCCCGCAAAACGGATGCCGGGCTTACCTTTACGTTGTCGGAGGTACGCCGTTTAGAGCGCGCCTTAAAGGACGAATCCAACAAGACCTTGAAAACGCGTCGCAACAAAACAAAGCGCACCGGCAACCAATCCTTCAAGCATCACTTCTTGCGCGGCAGCGTCAACGCGGCGTTCGCCGAAGACCTTGTGCGCAACGCGACAGAAGTTTGTGACGAAACCTTTATCAATGCCTGTCTGTATGACTGCGCGCAAAAACTGTTTGCGGACCGCTTCAAAACAGACTTAAACAAACACAAGGCCTGGAAGGAATTGCTTCTGCCCTTTGCGGAACATGACGACAAGGGCTTTGACTTTGACGCATACCCGTTTCAATACATCGAAGGCGAGGACACGTTGGGGCTCCTTTACCTTTCGCTTTTGGATGTTCAAAACATGAAGTCCTCCGGCACCTACTACACGCCGTCCTTGGTTGTGAACGCAATGCTTGCGGAGCTTTCCTTCGGTGAGGAAACCGCATCCTCGACGTTGAATGTATTGGACCCCTGCTGCGGTACGGGATCCTTTCTTCTGCGCCTGCCGCTCTCCGTACCCCCGCAGTATATCTACGGGTGTGACCTGGATGAAACAGCCTGCGCCATCACACGCATCAACCTTGCGCTGAAGTATTCGTTAAAGGATGCCTCGTCCGTGAAGCTGTTGCAGCACCGTATCCTTTGCGCGGATTTTTTGAGTGACACACTGCCCTTCGGCAACGTGTTCTTTGACCGCATCATCGGCAACCCGCCGTGGGGCTATGCGTATTCCGCGGAGGAAAAAAAGGATTTAAAGAAGCGCTTTATGTGTGCAAAGACCGCTTCGCCGGAATCCGCGGATCTGTTTTTGGAAAAGGGCCTGCAGTGTCTTTCCAACGAAGGGACGCTCTCCTTTGTGCTGCCGGAGGCGGTGCTGTATGTGCGAAAGCATGAGCCCGTACGGGAATACATTTGTGACAAGGCAAAGCTGAAGAGCTTGACATATCTCGGCAATGCGTTCGAGGGTGTGCAGTGTCCCGCGGTCGCGATGCAGCTTGCCCTAAAGAGCGGCTGGGAGACCGCCTTCGAAGACGCGAAGGAGCTGCATTTGCAGGGTGCGCGTGTCAGAATCGACCGCCGTGTGTTCACGGTCAATACCATGCGGCACATGCATCCGGACAACTTCCACCTGATTTGCGATGACAAGGAATTTGATTTGCTGCAGCGCATCAGGGAGGGCTCTGACCGCGTCTACCTAAAGGACAACGCGCAGTTCGCACTCGGTATCGTTACGGGCTCCAATGCATCAATGCTCTTTGACGAGCCCGTCGAAGGAACGGAACCCATCTTAACCGGTTCCGATATCCTGCCTTACCGTATCTTAAAGCCCTCACGCTTCATTGCGTTTGACAAGGACAAGGTGCAGCAGGCGGCAAAGGAGGAGCTTTACCGTGCGCCGGACAAGCTGCTCTACCGCTTTGTGTCCTCAGGACTCGTCTTTGCGCGCGACAAAGAAGCACGGCTGTCTTTAAACAGTTGCAACGTTTTGATTCCGCAGCTTCCGGGATACGACACCGCTTACGTTCTTGCCATCTTGAATTCCGGTGTCGCGCAGTTTTATTACAAAAAAACCTGGCGCTCCATCAAGGTGTTAAAATCCTACATCGAAGCGATTCCCATCCCCGTCTGCCGTCCCGCGACACAGCACAAGATAATGCGCTATGTCGCAAAGCTGACCTCGATGGATGTGGGCAAGCCCTTCGATGACATGATCAAGGTACTCGATTTGACAATCTGTTCGCTCTACGGCCTGAGTGCGGATGACTACGCGATGATCCGCCGCGCCTTAAACAGATAACGCTTTTGCTTTACGAATCATTCGAATTGTTATAAAATTTGTTCTTGAAAAAGATTTGAAGGGAGTTTCTATGTCACTGAGTTTATCAAAAAAAGCAACCGGAGTGAAACCCTCCTCTACCCTTGCCATCTCCGCAAAGGCGGGCGAATTAAAGGCGCAGGGCATTGACGTTGTGGGCTTCGGCGCGGGCGAACCGGACTTCAAGACACCGGACGATATCTGCAACGCCGCAATCAAGGCAATCCGCGACGGATTTACCAAGTATACGCCGGCATCCGGCACCGCGGAATTAAAGGAAGTGATTGCGAAGAAGTTTGAAGACTTCAATCACATCCATTATGATCCCGATCAGATTGTCATTTCCAACGGCGGCAAGCACACACTGACGAATGTCTTTATGACGATTCTCAATAAGGGCGACGAGGTCATCATCCCGGCCCCCTACTGGCTGTCCTATCCGGAGATGGTACGTCTTGCGGACGGCAAGCCCGTCTTCGTGTATGCGGACAAATCGACCTCCTACAAGGTGAGCGCAAAACAGATTGAAGATGCCATCACCGAAAAGACGAAGGCAATCATCATCAACTCGCCCAACAACCCGACGGGTATGATTTATACGAAGAAGGAGCTGCACGACATCGCGGACCTCGCGGTGAAGTATGACTTCTATATCATTTCGGATGAGATCTACGAGTATCTCATTTACGGCGGCGAGAAGCACCACAGCGTTGCTTCCTTTTCGAAAAAGATTTACGATCGCACCATCACCTGCAGCGGTCTTTCGAAGACCTATTCCATGACGGGCTGGCGCATCGGCTACTGCGGCGCCCCCAAGGAGATTGCAAAGGCAATGGGCGCCATCCAGTCGCACCTAACCTCCAACGCAAACTCCATTGCGCAAAAGGCTGCGGTCGAGGCAATCTCCGGTCCGCAGGGAACCGTCGAGATTATGCGCAAGGAATTCAACAAACGCAGGCTCTTTATGTTGGAGCGCATCAATGCGATGCCGCACGTCCACATGATGGAGCCGCACGGCGCGTTTTATGCCTTTGTCGATGTCTCTGAAGCGCTCGGTATGAAGTACAAGGGAAATAAAATCACGGACACCATGATGATGGCGCAGGTGTTATTGGATGACTTCCATGTCGCCTTAGTCCCCTGTACGGACTTTGGTTTTCCCGATCATGTGCGTTTGTCCTACGTGCTTGGGTTTTCGCAAATCGAAAAGGGCATGGACCGGATCGAGCGTTTCTTAAAGGAATTAACCTAAAAAATGATGTATGACCACATCAACGAATACATGGAGTTTCTCTCCGTCAACCGGACGATCTCCATTCACACCTCGGAAGCTTACCGGCAGGACCTAAACCGCCTTGCCGGTTTTCTTTCCGCTTCGATTGATGTGAAGGACATTACGGAGGACATGCTCTCCGCTTACATCGCTTCTCTTTATGACGAACAGCTGAAAGAGGCAACGATTGCACGTCACATCACAAGCATCCGCGCCTTCTTTCGTTTTCTCTTGGAAAACGGTGATATCTATGAGGATGTTTCCGTGGTGTTAAAGGCGCCGCGCGTCGAAAAAAGCTTACCGCACATCCTCTCGCCGGAGGAAATCGACCTTCTGCTCTCCGCACCTGACGACTCGAAGGTCAAGGGCATCCGCGACAAGGCGATGTTAGAACTTCTCTATGCCACGGGCATGCGCGTCTCCGAGCTTCTCGAATTAAAAATGGAACACGTGAACCTGCAGATTGACTGCATCAGTTGCGTGAGCGGAAAAGAAACCAGAATCATACCGTTTAACCGGACCGCGAAAACAGCGCTCATGGAGTACATGTTCCGCTCCCGTCCGTCTTTGGTCAAGGACACGCCCGTTGAAGTGTTGTTCGTGAATCTTTCCGGTAAACCCATGAGCCGCCAGGGCTTTTGGAAAATGCTAAAGGAATATGCAAAGAGTGCCGGCATCGATGCGGACGTAACGCCCTACACCTTACGGCACTCCTTCGCGACACATCTGGTTGACGGCGGCGCGGACTTGCGCACCGTCCAGAAAATGCTCGGTCACGAAACCCTAAGCAGCACCGCCCGCTACGCCGGCGACCGGCACAATTACCTGCGCGAGGTCTACGCGCGCGCTTCGCTAAGAGAGATCAGATGACAAAGGGGACGGTTCTAAATGTCACCTGAACCCCAAGGTGACAGATGACAAAGGGGACAGGTCCAAATGTCACCTGAACTCCAAGGTGACATTTGGACCTGTCCCCTATTGTCATCTTACACTCCCGCTTCAGCCATTACACTGTCTAGTTTGTTATACACCTCCAACCCGTCAAACGTCGCAAAATAATCCCGCGCCGTCTGCGCCCTGCGGATACATTCCACACTGCCGTCCTCCTTCAACAACAGCTCCGCGCACCAGAGCTTACCGTTGTAGTTATACCCCATCGCGAAGCCGTGCGCACC
>JAFSRL010000093.1 GCA_017446125.1 Lachnospiraceae bacterium | reverse complement strand
TAAGTGAAGGAGGAAATTGTAATGGCAATCAAAGTTGTGTACTGGACGGGCACGGGGAACACGCAGGTTATGGCGGATAGCGTTGTCGCAGGTGTGAAAAAGGGCGGCGCTGACGCGGAGGCGGTATTCGTCGACAACATCACGGCGGACGCGCTTGCGGCGGAAGACAAGTTTGCGCTCGGCTGCCCGGCGATGGGTGCGGAGGTGTTAGAGGAAGCCAGCATGGAGCCGTTTGTGACGGCGCTCGAGGGCAAGGTTTCCGGCAAAAAGATCGCGCTCTTTGGCTCCTATGACTGGGGCGACGGCCAGTGGATGCGTGACTGGGTGAGCCGCATGCAGTCCGCCGGCGCGACGATCGTAAACGGTGAAGGTCTGATCGCCAATAACGCTCCCACGGATGATGACAAGGCCGCCTGCGAAGCGCTGGGCGAAGCTCTTGCCAAGGCCTGAGCGATCAATTGCACATCTGCTGGTGCTGCACTGTGCGCCGCTTCTGGCAGGCATGAAGGTGTCGCAGCTTTTGACGACGGACCGCTATGCCTATTGTAAGATTGCACGCCTTGTGTGTGGCACCGGCATTGCCGTGCGTCCGCTTTTGCGGACGTCGAACGGCATCACCTTTCTTCTCTATGATCCTGTTTCACTCAAAACGCATATCGGATGCGATCTTCACGCTTCTTTTTTGCAGGCGCACGGATATACGGATCTGTCCGTTGAAAAGGTGCTGGCGGAAGTGTCGAGGCGCTACCGATTATATCAGTCGGGACTGCGCACGTTTCCGCATGAACTGGGGATCCTCTTGGGCTATCCCCTGCATGATGTGATCGGATTTATGGAGCATGCCGGTCAGAACTGTCTCTTCTGCGGTTACTGGAAGGTGTATGCGCTGCCCGCGCAAAAGAAAAAGCTCTTTCGGTCCTTTGATCTGGCGAGAGAGGAATTCGCAAAGCGTCTTCAAAACGGTGCCGGGATCCGCGACATCCTTGCGGACCGCGCCCGCCGGATGTATCCCAAGACAGCATAGTACGATTATAATCTGCAGCGATAGACCCTTGTCTCGTACGGCTGCAGGGTGATCCTGTGCGGCAGGACGCTTCCTAGTGCCGCGAAATGATCGTCCCGTGCTTTCTCGTCCCATGCGCCCTGCTCGTAGTTGCAAAGCATCAGGTAGAGCTTTCGGTCGCGATAGGGCCTTGGCAGCGCTACCGTCCGGCTGATATGGGAAAAGGAGCACAGGACGAGGTATCGCACATCCCCGAGACTGCGCTCATAGAGGTAGATGTGTTCGTTGCCGGGCTCATACTCTTTGTACTCACCCCACAGAAGCGTTTTGGAATGCTTGCGCAGAGAGAGGCAGCGGCGGTAAAAGTTTAAGACGGACGCACTGTCGTTTTCCTGTGCGGCGACATTCACCTCTTTGTAGTTGCGGTTGATGTAGAACCACGGTTTGACGGTTGAGAAACCGGCATAGCGCTTCGCGCTCCACTGCATCGGTGTGCGCGAGGAGTCGCGGCTGGAATGATGAATTCTGCGCATGCGCTTTTCATCATTCTCATGCTGAAAGTGGGTCTTGAAGTTCATCCGCGAAGAAAGATCCGCGTAATGATTGATGTCGCGCAGCCGGATATTGGTCATCCCGATTTCCTGTCCCTGGTAGATAAAGGGCGTTCCCTTCTGGAAAAGGTAACAGGCTGCGAACATGCAGGCGCTCTCGCGGCGAAACCGGTTTGAACCGTACCGCGATACGATTCTTGGATGATCGTGGTTCTCTAAGTAGAGCGCATTCCATCCCTTTTGATTCAGCGCATGCTGCCATTTGGAAAATGCCTTCTTCAGCTTGATGAGGCTGAAGGGTCTTCGCACAAACTGCGTGAACAGACAGTCCGCAAGCATGTGGTCGAAGGAAAACATCATATCAAGAACCTTGCCCTCACCCGTAGTGTAACGCAGAACAGAGGATACCGTTGTCATGGGCCCTTCCCCGATCTGAAATGCGTTGTACTCCCGGCAGACCTCGCGGAATTCCTTCAGATAAGACATAAGATTCGGCCCGTCCTTGTAATGCGGCATGCCGTTGATGACGGGGATGAAGGGAAGACCGTCCGGCAGGCCTTCTTTTTTTGAAATGAACGTGATGACGTCCTCGCGGAATCCGTCCACCCCAAGCTCGAGCCAGAAGCGCAGGATGGACTTGACCTCCTCGCGCACCTTGGGGTTATCCATGTTGAGGTCCGGCTGCTTTTTCGCGAACAGATGCAGGTAATACTGGCCGCGTGTTTCGTCATACTCCCAAGCCTCCCCTTCGAGGATGGACTTCCAGTTGTTGGGCTTATCCCGCCAGATATAATAATCGCTGTAGGGATTGTCCCTGCCTTTTTTGCTTTCCAAAAACCACGGATGCTCGTCCGAGGTGTGATTGATGACAAGGTCCATCACGACCGCAAGATTTAGAGCGTGCGCCTTATCCAACACCTTTTGGAACTGATTCAGATCGCCGTACTCCGGATGAATGCTTTTATAATCGGAAATGTCGTAGCCGAAGTCCGCGTTCGGCGAAGGATAAAGCGGCGAAAACCAGATACCGTCCACACCGAGGCTTTTGACGTAGTCCAGCTTTTCATAGACGCCGTACAAATCGCCGATGCCGTCACCGTTGCCGTCCGCAAAGGACCGCACCCAGATCTGGTAAAACGACCGCTTGCGATACCAATCCGCCTCCCGTATCATGAATCGGAATCCCCGAGACTCTTTTTGACTTCGTTTGTAATATCCTTGATGTCGCCCGTCATTTGTTCCATGAAGTGCTTTAGGTTGTGACCGTACTCGCGCAGCTCGTCGAACCCTTCGGAGAAGTTCTCCTGCATGCCTTCATAAAGCGCACGCGGCTTTTTCACCAGCTCCTCCATCCACTGCGCATAAGATGCCGCGACCTTTAAGGAGAAGTTGGTCTTGATGTGGCGGCGCTTTTCGTAGGCGCCCGCCTTTTTTAAATCGAGAATTTCACCGTAACGCTCATACGCGGTATGCACGCTGTCCTCCCAGGACAGATAGATTTCATCCATCGCGTGCTGTCCGGCGTCGTGCGCCTTGTTCATGTTGTGGCAGATTTCAGTGAGTAAGCCCGCCATCAGCATGGGGTCCTCTTCAATCAAAAAGCCGTTGCGGTTGTCCGCGATCCCTTCTGCCGCGCAGGAGCCCTTGATGAGCACGCTTGCCAGTCCGCAGGCGGCCGCTTCCCTGACCACGATTCCATTCGTGTCGTAGGTGGAGGGGAAGAGGAAGAGCGTCGCTCTTGTGTTCCAGGCGCGTAAAAGCTCCCGGTCATGGATGGGACCGGTAAAGATGACCTTGTCCTGCAGGCCTTTTTGTATGGCGGCTTCTTTTAGCGCGTCCGCGTCCAGGCCGCCCCCGACAAAGACCATGCGGAAGTCCGCACGGGAAACCTTGTGCACCATTTCGAGCGCGTCGATGATGAGCGGAAGGCCCTTGTAGTTCATGATTCGGCCCACAAAGAGAAAGACAGGAACCTCCGCGGGGAGATCATAGTCCTTTGTTGCCTTGATGACGAGATCGTCTGCGGCACGCCCTTTGGCAAAATCCACACCGTTGACCATGACGCGGGTCTCACCGGTGAAGCCCAAAGAACGCAGGTTGTCCGCGGCACCCTCCGAGACGGTCCAGACCTCATCGCAGGATTCGATGTTGTTGACCATGAAGCGGGCGCTTTCCCGCTGCATGAATTCCGCCTTAAAGGCACGCGCGATATCGACATCAAACTTGGTGTGATAGGTAAAGACGATCGGCGCGTCCGTTTCGTTGCGCAGAACACGCGCCATGATGGTCGATGCCGCAGGGCAGTGCGAGTGGATGATGTCGGGGTGAAACGCCTTCATTTCCGCAACCGCATCCATTGCCAACGGATTGCCGGCACGGTAGCCGCTGACAATCGACTCGGTATCAAAGCTCTGGTAAGGAATGACCTCGTAAGGATAGCCCGTGTAGTCCGCATCGGGATAGCGCGGCGTTCCGACGAGCGCCTTATCGCCCTGCGCTGTCAGGACCTGCGCATAGTTCATGACCGTATTGGCCACCCCGTCGATGACCGGCGGGAAGGAATCGTTTAACAGACAAACATTCATGACAGATACCTCCGTTCATAGTTTATCACTAATTGCGGGTTACTTCTAATGG
>JAFSRL010000092.1 GCA_017446125.1 Lachnospiraceae bacterium | reverse complement strand
AGTCACTGTACCCGTCCCCTTGACTCACATGGCTTTGTCTAACTCCACCGCGGTGGACAGCGCCTTTAATCGCGCCTTGCGGTGTGCGGTGGAAAGCATCAGTTTGATACGGTTTAACTGGTTGACCTCCGAGGCGCCGGGGTCGTAATCAATCGCGACGATGTTCGAGGAAGGATACGCGCGCCGCAATTGCTTGATGACGCCCTTTCCGACGATGTGGTTGGGCAGGCAGCCAAAGGGCTGTGTGCACACGATGTTTTCCGCGCCGGACTTGATGAGCTCGACCATTTCACCGGTTAAGAACCAACCTTCCCCCGTTTCGTTGCCGATGGAAACGAAGGGTTTTGCGTACTCCACTAGGTGGTAAATGCTGGTGGGCGCATCGAAGTGCCGGCTTTCGTTTAACGCCTGAATCATCGCGCCGCGCACGGTGTCGATTGCCTTGATGCCCAGCCTGCAATAAGCGGCGGTCAGCTTGCTCTTTCCCAGATTGTCCGCCTTGTAAATCTGGTTGTAGAAGCAGTACTGCATGAAGTCAATCAAATCCGGTACGACCGCCTCCGCGCCTTCCGCCTCCAAGAGATCGACGAGGTGGTTGTTTGCGGCGGGGGCGAACTTCACTAAGATTTCACCCACAACACCCACGCGCGGCTTCACCATATCCTCATGAATGGGAATCCGGTCGAAGTCCTTTACGATGTCGCGGCACATCTGCTGAAAGACCTTGTGCTTGGGATGCTTTAATGCAACAAACTCCTGACAGCGCGTTTTCCACTGCGCATGAACACGGTCGACGCTTCCCTTTGTCATTTCATACGGACGCATCCGGTAGACGCAGCGCATGAAGAGGTCGCCGAAGACAACCGCGTAAACGGCACGTCGCAGCATGTCTAAGGTAATTTTGAATCCGGGGTTCGATTCCAGCTTCGAAAGGTTCAAGGAAACAACCGGAATCTGTTCCATGTCCGCTTTCTTTAACGCCCTGCGGATAAAGCCCACATAGTTGGTCGCGCGGCACCCGCCGCCCGTCTGGCTCATCACGACAGCGACCTTGTTCAGGTCATACTTGCCGGACTGCAATGCCTCCATGATCTGGCCGACCACATACAACGACGGATAGCAGGCATCGTTGTTGACAAACTGCAACCCCACATCGACCGCGGAGTGCGTATCGTTGCCCAAAACCTCCAGGTTGTAGCCGCAGGCGTTGACCGCGGGCTGCATGATGTCGAAGTGGATGGGCGACATCTGCGGGCAGAGCAGGGTATACTGCTCGCGCATTTCTTTCGTGAACAGCACACGGTTGATTGCCGTGGGCGTGATATTGCGGCGTTTCTTTTTTAACTCTCTTGCGCGGATTGCGGAGAGTAAGGACCTGACACGGATTCTTGCCGCGCCCAGGTTATTGATTTCATCAATCTTCAAACAGGTGTAAATCTTGTCTGAGCCGGAAAGGATGTCCGCCACCTGGTCGGTTGTCACAGCGTCCAGTCCGCATCCGAAGGAGTTTAACTGGATGAGGTCCAAATCCTCCCTGGTGCGCACAAAGGTCGCCGCCGCATAAAGCCTTGAGTGGTACATCCACTGGTCGGACACGATGAGCGGTCGCTCCGGATGCCCGAGGTGTGAAACGGAGTCCTCCGTCAACACGGCGAGCCCGTAGGAATTGATCATGTCCGGAATGCCGTGGTTGATCTCCGGATCCACATGGTAGGGACGTCCCGCAAGCACAATCCCGTGCCGGTTGTTTTCCTCCATCCAGCGCAGGGTCTCCTCGCCCTTTCTGCGGATGTCCTGTCTGGCGTACTGCATTTCAATCCATGCGGCGCTTGCCGCCTGCGAAATCTCCGTCGCGGGAATTTCCTTAAACTCCTTGACGAGCGCCTCCGTCACGGTGGCGATGTTTTCAAAGGACATGAAGGGATTGCGGAAGCTGACCAAACCGCTTGAAATTTCCTCCACGTTGTTCTTGATGTTTTCCGAATACGAGGTCACGATGGGGCAGTTGTAGTGATTTGTCGAGCCCGTGATTTCGTTGCGCTCGTAAAAGAGCGCAGGGTAGAAAATGAAGTCCACCTTCTGCTCAATCAACCACTGCACATGTCCGTGCGCGATCTTCGCCGGGTAGCACTCCGACTCAGAAGGAATCGACTCGATGCCCATCTCGTAAATCTTGTGCGTTGACAAGGGCGACAAGACCACCCGGAATCCCAGCCTTGTAAAGAACGCGAACCAGAACGGATAGTTTTCATAGAAGTTCAACACACGCGGAATTCCGACGGTGCCGCGCTTTGCGTCTTCCTCCGCAAGCGGCTTGTAATGGTCGAAGGTCCGCTGTAATTTGTATTCAAACAGGTTCGGAATCTGATCCTTATTCTTGGTGCCGCCCACACCGCGCTCGCAGCGGTTGCCGGAGATGAACTTTCTTCCGCCGCTGAATTTGTTGACCGTAAGGCGGCAGTTGTTGGTGCAAAGCCCGCATTTCGCCATCGAGGTCGAATACTCGAGCGACTGAATCTGTTCAAAGGAAAGCATTGTGGTCAAATAATCCGCTTCCTGTGCAAAACGCTCCCTTGCAATCAGGGCTGCGCCGAAGGCACCCATGATGCCCGCGATGTCCGGGCGCACGACATTTGCGCCGGCGGTCTTTTCCAGTGCGCGCAAGACCGCGTCATTGTAGAAGGTACCGCCCTGTACGACAATGTTTTTCCCAAGCTCTTCGGCGCTCGCCACCTTAATGACCTTGAACAGGGCATTCTTGATGACGGAGTACGCAAGTCCGGAGGAAATGTCCGCGACCTCCGCGCCTTCCTTCTGCGCCTGCTTGACATTCGAATTCATAAAGACCGTGCAGCGGGTACCCAAATCGATGGGGTCGTGCGCAAACAGCGCTTCCTTCGCGAAGTCCTCCACACTGTAGTTCAAGGATTTCGCAAAGGTCTCGATGAAGGAGCCGCAGCCGGAGGAACAGGCCTCGTTGAGCATGACGGAGTCCACGGCGCCGTTCTTGATCTTGATGCACTTCATGTCCTGCCCGCCGATGTCTAAGATGCAGTCCACATCCGGATCGAAGAAGGAGGCAGCCGTATAGTGCGCGATGGTTTCCACCTCGCCGTCGTCGAGCATGAGCGCCGCCTTGATGAGCGCCTCGCCGTAGCCGGTGGAGCAGCTTCTGACAATCTTCACATCCTGCGGCTTATTCGCGTAAATCTCTTCGATTGCCTTGATGGAGGTGGCAAGCGGAGAGCCGTTGTTATTGGAATAGAAGGAATAGAGCAAATCGCCTTCCTCGGAGATGAGCGCGACCTTCGTGGTGGTGCTGCCGGCATCGATGCCCAGGTAAGCGTTTCCGTGGTAATCTGTAAGCTCCGCGGTCTTCACCTTGTGCGCGTTGTGACGATGTAAGAAGTCTTGATACGCGTCCTCATCCTCAAACAAGGGCTCCATGCGCGCAATCTCAAACTCCATCTCAATCTTATGGGAGAGCTTTTCTTTTAATGCCTCAAGCGGAAACTGCACGGATTCCTTTGCGTTCATCGCGCTGCCCATTGCGGCGAACAGGTGCGAATCAGTAGCGTCAATCGTGTGCTCCTCATCCAGGTCCAAGGTTCTGACAAAGGCAGCCTTTAACTCGCTTAAGAAATGCAAGGGCCCGCCTAAGAAAGCGACATGTCCGCGGATGGGTTTTCCGCAGGCAAGACCGGAAATCGTCTGGTTGACGACTGCCTGGAAGATACTCGCCGCGAGGTCCTCCCTTGTTGCGCCTTCGTTGATTAAGGGCTGGATGTCCGTCTTTGCAAAGACACCGCAACGCGCCGCAATCGTATACAACGACTGATAGTTCTTCGCGTACTCGTTTAATCCCGCCGCGTCCGTCTGCAAGAGCGCCGCCATCTGGTCGATGAAGGAACCCGTGCCGCCGGCGCAGATCCCGTTCATGCGCTGTTCGACGTTGCCGTTTTCGAAATAGATGATCTTCGCGTCCTCGCCGCCCAACTCGATTGCGACATCCGTTTTGGGCGCTAAGGTCTGCAGGGCAGTTGCGACCGCGATGACCTCCTGCACGAAGGGGATGCCCATGCGTCCCGCTAAGTTCAAACCGCCGGAGCCCGTAATCACGGGATGGACGGTTAGATTGCCGCAGCGTAAGAGCGCATCTGACACGAGATCAAAAAGTGTCTCGCGAATGTTTGCGAAGTGCCGTTTGTAATCCGAGAAAAGAACCTTGTTTTCCTTGTCCAACAGGGCGATCTTGACGGTGGTCGAGCCGATGTCCACGCCCAATGTATATTGTACTTCCTGATTCACCTTAAGCTTCTCCTAAAACTGATTGTGTAAAATCTTTTTTAAAACATGCTACCTATTATAATATGCTGTATTTGAAAAATCAAATGCCTTGAATTTAGCGCTGCGCATTGTTATACTATCAGTTATGAGATTTCGATGGTCATGGAGGGTGGATTCCCTCTCAAAGCTACTGATTTATATCATGCTGGCAGGGCATTTGATGTCCTATCTTTCCGCGGTCATCCCGTTTTTTGCGGAGATTCTGTACGGCTGCATGCTCTCGCCGGAGATGATTCTAAGAGGTCAGGTCTGGCGGCTTGTCACCTGGATCATCACGCCTTACGGTGGCGGGATGGACGGAGGACTCTTCGGCTTTATCTGGCTCATCGTGATGCTGGCGCTGCGCTACTGGTTCTCCACGATGGCGGAGGACGTTCTCGGATTCAAGTATTACTTGATTTATCTCATCACGGGCATTGTGTTAACGGATGCCTTCGCATTTTTGGCGCTGCCCCTGGGATGGTATTCCGTGCCCGGACTCTTCAGCCTGTACTATTTGAACATCACGGTGTTTTTGATTGTGGCGGTGTCAAGACCGCAGCAGCAGGCGTACTTCATGTTTCTTCTGCCCATGAACATGATGATGCTGGGAATCATTGACATCGGGTTTATCATTTACGATATTGCACGGTTTATGCGCGTGGGAATGCCGCAGATTCTTCTGGTGACGGTTCCGGCGGTCCTTACGTTTGCGCTGTTGATGGTATTTCCGGACGCGAGAAAGGGCGACAGGATTGCAAAGCCCAAGCGCCAGCGGGAGTTTAAGAAGGCGGTGCGCATGACGCCGCAGGGTGCCGTTCACAAATGCAAGATTTGCGGCAGGACACAGGAGAGTAATCCGGAGCTGGAATTCCGGTATTGCTCCAAGTGCATGGGCAATTACGAGTACTGCCAGGAGCATCTGTTTACCCACACGCATGTGAAATAAGAAGATGGCGGACACGGAACGGATTTTAAAAGAAAAACGATTTGCCGCGCTCTTAGAGGAGTTAAAGCGCCTTGCGAGAGAGCAGGGCAATACCTTGGAGTCGTCCCAGGTGGAGGCGCTGTTTGAAGAGCTTCACCTCTCAAGCGACCAGATGACGCATGTCTTTCAATATTTAAAGGCGGCGCACATCGGCGTGGATGAGGCGCCGGATTTGGACGCGGCACTCACACAGGACGAAACGGATTACTTAAATGACTACCTTGCAAGCATCGCGGCCATGCCGAAGAGATCCGCGCAGGAAAAAGAGGCGCTGCACATCCGGGCGCATGCCGGCGAGGAAGCGGCAAGGAAGGATTTAATCGAGGTTTACTTAGAGACCGTCGCGGACATCGCAAGGCTTTACGCGGATCAGGGCGTTTACCTGGAGGACTTAATCGGACAGGGGAACGTCGCTCTGACACACGGGGTGACGATGATCGATGCGGTGGAGCATCCTTCGGAGATCGAAGGTTTTTTGGTGAAGTACATCATGGACGCGATGGAGACCTTAATCGCGGAAACCCTGCAGGAAAAGGCAAAAGACACCAAGGCGCTCAAGAAGGTGAATGAGGTCGCGGAAAAGGCGCAGGAGCTGGCACAGGATTTACGTCGCAAGGTCACGGTAGCGGAGCTTGCACAGGAAACGGAGTTTTCGGAGGAGGAAATCCGTGAGGCCATGCGCATCAGCGGTTATCAGATAGAGGACATCGAAGGAGGACATTAGTATGAAGACTGTATGGAAGAAACGGGACCGGCACGTTTTGGGGAGCATGCTGTTTGTGATGTTGTTTAGCGCAATGCAGATGATCACCCTGGCGACGGAGGGGGAAGAAGAGATCATCGGGGAATGGTGGTCGCTCTTGCCGCCCATCATCGCGATTGTGCTGGCGCTCATCACGAAGGAGGTTTACAGCTCGCTCTTTATCGGAATCGTAACGGGCGGTCTGCTCTGGGCGGGCAGCTACGGAGAGGGGAACATCCTGGAAGGAACCCTGACGCACGTCGTGGAGGACGGCATCATCGCGTCGCTTTCCGACGCGTACAACGTGGGTATTCTGGTGTTCTTGGTCATCCTGGGAATCCTCGTTGCACTGATGTATAAAACGGGCGGCAGCGCCGCCTTCGGAAAGTGGGCGGAAGACCATATCAAGAGCCGCGTGGGCGTGCAGCTTGCGACCATCGTTCTGGGTGTGCTCATCTTTATCGACGACTATTTCAACTGCCTGACGGTGGGCAGCGTCATGCGCCCCGTTACGGACAAGCATAAGGTGTCGAGGGCCAAGCTTGCCTATCTCATCGATGCGACGGCGGCGCCCGTGTGTATCATCGCTCCCATTTCCTCCTGGGCGGCGGCGGTCACGGGCTTTGTGCCGGGGGAGGACGGCTTCAGCGTCTTTTTGCAGGCGATTCCCTACAACTATTACGCGCTTTTGACGATCGAGATGATGGTCTTAATGGTCATCTTAAAGGTCGAGTACGGCCCGATGAAAAAGCATGAGTTCAACGCGATGACCAAGGACGATCTCTTTACGACGGGCGGCAATCAATACGAGAACGCGGGGGATGAAGGAATCAGCGGCAGGGGGAAGGTCATCGACCTCGTCTTCCCGGTTGTGGTTTTAATTGCGTGCTGTGCGTTGGGCATGATTTACACGGGCGTCAGGGACGGCGCCGTGGGCATCGTCGAAGCCTTCTCAGGTTCGGATGCTTCCGTCGGTTTATCCTTAGGCTCTTTGGTGGCGCTCATCATCGCAATCATCTTTTACGTATCCCGCAAGGTCTTAAGCTTCAAGGACTGCATGGAGTGTGTGCCGGACGGCTTTAAGGCGATGGTGGCACCCATCTTCATCCTGACCTTTGCCTGGACCTTAAAGGCGATGACGGATTCGCTTTACGCCAAAGAGTTTGTCGCGGCCATGATGAAAAACGCTGCGGGCGGGCTCTTCAACTTCCTGCCGGCGGTCATCTTCCTCGTGGCGGTGGGTCTTGCCTTTGCCTCCGGTACGAGCTGGGGAACCTT
>JAFSRL010000013.1 GCA_017446125.1 Lachnospiraceae bacterium | reverse complement strand
CCCGCAAAAGAGGAGATCGAGGCGCTCTTTGACCTCACGGGAAAGGGTGACGCAACCGACGCCCTGCACGCCTTTTGCGCACGTCTGCGGGATCGCGTTACGCTTGATGACGCGGCGGAGGAAAATCTCATCGCCATCATCACCGATGTCCGCGCCACCGCTGCTCATGCGGATGCGTTCTCCCTCGTCTTTGATCCGACTCTCGTGCGCGGCATGGGGTACTACACCGGAACCATCTTTGAAGTCAGCGCCGCGGGCTATGAAGGCAGCATCGGCGGCGGCGGACGCTATGACAGGATGATCGGCAAGTTCACGGGACAGGATGTTCCGGCCTGCGGGTTCTCACTCGGGTTCGAGCGCCTGATGATGCTGATCATGGAGCGGGAGGAAAAACTCCCGCACGAAGAGATACGCACCGCGTATCTCATCGAGCGCGGCATGGACATGGAACGCGTCACAGCAATCATGAAGGACATCGACCGCGCGGCGGAAGGGGATGTCCTCGTTACTTACATGAACAAAAACAAAAAGCACCAGAAGGAGCAGCTTCGGGTGCTTGGGTATACAGAGTTCCGCGAGTTCTTCCTCGACCGTTAAGGATTACTCCGCCGGTGCTTCCTCCAAGATACCCTGTGCGGCCCGTTCCGCAGCCGTTTGGAAGGCCGGAATCTCACCGCGTTCGATGCGTGCAAGCCGCGCTTCGGACGCGCCCACAGCGACATGTGTCTTAATGTATTCCGTCCAGAGGTCGTAGGCAACGGCCTTTAAATGCACCTGGTCGGTCGAAAGCTCCGCTCTTAAGTTTCCTTCCTCATCACAGACCGCCGGATTCGGATCGATATAGAAGATGTCCCTGCCGTTTGCGAGCGACGCGATCGCGGCGTTGCGCTGCACAATCAGGGTGTTGTTAAAGACCTTGTCCTTTTGCGAGCGTTCCTTGGTGACATGCATAATGCCCTGGATATAGATGATTGCCTGCGGCTGCCATGCGCGGATCTGGTCGATCGTCGCGCGGTAGGTGTTTAAAAACCGCATCGTCTCCGGCATTCCGAGCTCATTAATCCCGACCGAAATGTAAATCTTTTTAAACGGAATGTTCTGCAACAAATCGGAGAGCGTTAAGGGCGCTTCCTCCCCTGTCATCGCATGGAAGGGGAGCTGTGCCTCAAACAGCTTATAAACGCTCATCGATTCTTTTGCGGCAAAACTCGCCTTGCCCTTTAACCCGCCGTAATCATAAAGTCCGTCGGTCCGGGAGTCACCGATGAAGAGCGCGTCCGCGAAATAGATATCATCCGCGGGTCCCAAGGGATAGAATTCTCCGGTTGGTGCGTAGTCTCCCTCGGTTGCATAGGCAAAGACCGTGTCAATGGGTGCCATGAACCGCGTATCCGCGACGCCGTAGTCCACTGCAGGCGCAACCGGATCACAGACTGTTGCGGGGATTGAGGTTACGGGCTCCTTTTTCTCCTGTGCCCCGGCAAGAGATGCTTCATGCGCCGCAAGTCTGGCCGCGTTTTCCGCAGCCGCCTTCTGTGCTTCCGCCGCCGCGGCATTCTCTGCCGCGGTGTGTGACATCTCACCGCTCACCACCGGAACGGCTGCGTCCTCTGAGGCCATCGCTTCCACAAGTCCCTGCAGTTGTTCCGTTGTCTCTTCGGTCGTCTGCGCGACTTGTACCGGAGCCTGCGTCACCGCACCCCATGGATAAATGTCATCATGCGCCGCGACAAAAACGTTCTTTAAAAACGGCTCACGCGCAATATCCAGTTCGTAGTCCGCATAGGTCTTCTCATATCCCTGCACGCCGAGTGCGGAAAACAACAGGGTGCTCGCCGCTACAAGCACGATCATGGAAACGCGCTTTTTGGCCCTGCCCGGTTTTCTGATTTCATTGCTGTAACCGATGATATCCAGTTCTCTTTCTTCCATTTCTGTTACAAACCCCTATTCTATGATCAAGACGATTCCCGCAATCAGGATTGTCCGCATGGCTTTCAACACATCTATCATATCACAAAAACATACTGCTGCAAGTCCGCCCGGGTTGTCCTTAAAAGGTCTTCAACATGACAGCGTCATTGTATCTCCGGTACAGTTTCAATCAGATCGCTCATCTCACAACGCAACGCCTTGGATAGCATTAAAACGGTGATCGCCGACGTCTTGTTGATATCCCGTTGTCCCTGCTCAAACAGCTGGATCTGCCTGAGCGGCACCCCGGAAGATGCGGACAGTTCCGACTGCGAGAGCCCCATCCGCATACGATACTCCCGTAATCGACTCCGCTGATAGGTATCATGCATCCTTTGGTCCACCACATCCACAAACTGCAGGATATCCATCTCGTGCAGCTTCGGATACAGGCGGATCATTTCACTGAGCTTAACCGCCTCAAGAATCCGCGTAAAGCTTACGTCGCGATACCACTGGTAATATGCCAGGCAAAAGCCGGCCCAGTACGACGGTGATTTATCCAGGTACATGACATCCTCATGCTCCGGATACGTAAGACGGACCTCATCCATCACATAGCGTGCAAGCTCCGGCCCGCTCGTACCCGCAACATAGGTGGGATTGCCTTTTGCAAACTGTTTGGAAATGCTGGAAACACAGAAGGCGGTGCCAAAGACATCCGCATCAATCGCAAGTGTCTCCACTGCATAATCAACCGCGTGCCCCAGGACAAACTGCGCGTTTTCTATATACAGTTCATTGTAAGCGCGGATCTCCATCGGTCATTCCTTCTCTCATAATGTCGATCATATAGATACCGTCCGTCGTGCGGGTATGTGTTCTTGCTTCACGATAGGCACGCCTGGCCTCCAGATCCCGATTTGTCTTCTCATCGAAATATGTTTCAGCCAATGCGGGTTCCGACCCGAAAAATTGTATGCATTGAAATGCCTTCCTGCTCTTCAAGACGATCTGCTCTCCGAGCTCTCCCAGATGCATCGCCATACGGAGTGTATCCAAGGAAATTGTATTTGCCACAAAATCCTGTGCGAACGTAAAGTAAGAGTCATCCGCACGATAACCGATGATGATGTCATACCGGTCTGTATTCACATAAAAATGATCCTGAAGATAACGCTTGGCTTCCTCAGAAATGCTGCTGTTCTGCCAGTAACTACGGTGCCTTGTCAGAACCGCAAGCCAGTTCAAAATGTTATAATCACCGGAATTCAGATTCAGAACCTTAAGCCCGTTAAGATCGAGCTGATAACGGTTGGCGTAGCCGTCATTACCTCTTGCGCAAGCCCACTCTTTGGCTAGCGCCTCGTGCTCCGTGGTGTAAAACCCCCTGCCATAAACATTGGTAGCCT